>JBFGHF010000127.1:0-8514 GCA_041578355.1 Acidobacteriota bacterium | reverse complement strand
GGAGCCCGTCGGCACCGAGCTGAACCTCGACGCGTCCGTTCTGACCGCCGAGATCCCGGCGGAGATTCAAGCGCTCAAGAAAGCAGATCCCGCCCTGGCGACCGCCTGGAGGGTCTCCACCCGGGCAGTCTTCCTGCACTACCTAAAGCGGGGCTACCGGATCGACGCCCTGCTCAGTTGCCGGGACGAAGGGGACAAACGGCGCTCCTTTTATCGACTCAGCCGGAAGTAGTTGCTGTCGGGTTCTTTGAGAATCGGCGTATCGGGCCACGCCGATTTCTGGTGGTGCACGACCGCTGACCGGATTCACGATCACGCGAATCAAGCGGATCAGCTCTCCAGGGTCGGAGCTCTTTTCCAGGAAGAATCGGCCCTTTCCCAAAAGGGATGACCTGCCTCGTACTCCGCCCTGCTGCGAACGGTGTGAAAAACGACCGGGAGCTGTCGCGTATGAATACGTTGGTAAACCAAGCCGCGTCCCCCCCCGATTGCTGGACAGTCCCGAGAAAGCCATTCAGTGTAAAATAGCTTGTCAGTGAGCCGTCAAGGATTTTGACGGCCGGAAAGTGCGACCGCGGGATGAGAAGCCTCCGTCAAAAACTACTCCTGTTCATCCTCCCTTTATGCTTGATCCCATTGATCGGTATCTCCTTCTTCTCCTACTTCCAAGCCAAGGAACGCATCACTCAGGACCGAATCGTCCTCTATTTGGAGCAGATCGCCCTGGGCGTTGCGGACACCATCGAATTGACCCTCCTGGAGAAGCTGGAGGAGACCATCTCGATGGGGTTGATCCTGGGCGAGCATCTGACGGGGCGCGAAACCAGGTTGTCGCAATCCAGGGTGGATCGCATGATCGCCATCCATGAGGTCTACGATCTGATCATCCTTTTCGACATCGATGGAAGGATCGTCCTCACCAACAGCGTGGACCGCAACGGAGGCGAATCGCCCAACCAGCTCGATCCCCGGCTTCTGGAGAGACTCAAGGGACAGGATCTGACCGAATACACGCCCCTCAGCGCGGCTTGGTTGCAGGCGGTCCGCAGCGGCCGCAACGGTTACGTCGATTGGCATCCCTCGCCACTGGTCCATCAACTTTATCCCAGCTACACCTCGCGCGACATCGCCTGGCAGTACAACGTCGGCTTCGCCGCCCCGGTCTGGGATGAAAAGCAAGGTGTCGTGGGAGGGATCCTCACACTCATGAACTGGGAGTTCATCCAGCAGATTCTGGATCTGCAGGAGGAGGAACTCTACAACCGCGCCTTGAGTTCCGGCTATGCCTTCCTCTTCAACCGCGACGGCGACACCATCATCGGTCACAAGTACCGGGCCTATCGCGAATACGAGAATCTGGTCGCGGACGAATTGGCCAACTATCCCAACAACTACGGGACGAGTCTGATTCGGGATCACGGTCTGACCCAGTTGGCCGCCGCAGTCCGCGCTCTGATCGAAGATCCGGTCTGGCCCTACGCTTCCAGCCTGGCCTACGAGTATCCGGCAAACACCCCCAAGATCAGCGGTCTGGCGGCGATCAACCATGAACACTTCACCTGGGTTTGCGGTGTGGGGATCAACGACGAGGAGATCTTCGCCCCTGTGCAGGATCTCAAGAACGTGCTCGTCCTGGCCGCCGTGTTCTCCTCCTTGCTGGTGGTGGTGTTGACGTTCTGGGTCGCCAGCCAGATCACCACCCCCCTCAAGAAGCTGACCGTGGGCGCCAGTATCATCGCCGGTGGCGATCTCAGCCAGCGGGTTTCCGTCTCCAGCCGCGACGAAACCGGGGAACTGGCCCACGCCTTCAACGAAATGGCGCGCTCCCTGGAGGAGAGAAGCCAAGCGCTGATCGATCTGAATCGCCGCTTGGAACAGAAGGTGGAAGAGCGGACCAGGGAGTTGCAACAGAGCCACCGTCAGGTGGAAGAAGCCTATCAGGAACTGAAGGACACGCAGGTGCAGCTCATCCAAAGCGAGAAGATGGCGTCCCTGGGGCAGCTCGTCGCGGGCATCGCGCACGAGATCAAGAATCCGCTCAACTTCCTCTACGGAAACACCGATTTTCTGAAGAAGTACATCACTCATCTCAAAGAACTGCTGGCCCTCTACGACGACGCCTCGAAAGAGGCCTCCCCGCTTCGCGAGGAAGCGCGCGAGATCAAGAAGAGGATCAACTACGATTTCATCCTCGAGGATCTCGATACGTTGATCGTCAATTTCGAGGAGGGGACCAAGCGCATCCATGCCATCATCAGCGACCTTCGCGCCTTCTCTCGAATGGACAGCGACGAGTTTCGTTCGGTCGATGTTCACGAGCCCATCGAACAAGCCCTCAATCTGGTGCGCCACGAGTATCGCGATCGCATCAAGGTTCACCGCGACTACGCCGAGGTTCCGCCGCTGGCCTGTCATGCCGGCAAGCTCAGCCAGGTGTTCATGAACTTGCTGGCCAACGCCTGCCAGGCGATCGATGGACAGGGGGAGATATGGATTCGCTCCTCCAGAAGAAACGGCAGCGTGGTGATCGACATTGAAGACAGCGGACCGGGCATCCCGCCCGAAAACCTCAACAAGGTCTTCGAGCCTTTCTTCACCACCAAGCCCGGGGGGGAGGGAACCGGACTGGGACTCAGTATTTCCTACGGGATCATCCAGCAGCACAAAGGTTCGATCTCGGTCGAGAATCGCCCCGAGGGGGGCGCCCGCTTTCGCATCGAGCTGCCGGTGAAATCATGAAAACGCCTCATTCGCTTTTGATTGTCGACGACGAAGCGCCCAATCTTCAGAAGTTGAAGAGGACTTTCATCGGGGAGTATCAGGTGCTGGAAGCCCGGTCCGGCGAAGAGGCCCTCGACATCCTACGAAATCGAGCTGTCTCGGCCATCATCACCGATCAGCGAATGCCGGGCCTGAGCGGCGTGGAGCTGCTCAGGCGCTCGCTGGAACTGCGCCCCGACGTGGTGCGAATCGTCCTCACCGAGTACACCGAGGTGGAAGATCTGATGGACGCCATCAACCGGGGCCAAGTCCATCGCTACATCACCAAGCCTTGGGAGCCCTTCGGTCTGCAGCAGTGCGTTCGCCAGGAGTTGGAGCGGCTCGAGCTGCAGCGTGAAAATGAGCGGCTGGCTGAGGAGTTGCAAGTCGCCAATTCGCGCCTGACACAGGAAAACGTCCAGCTCCGCCAAGAGGTGCGCTTCCTGCAGAACGGGCATTCCGAACTGCTTTACGCCAGCGCCGCCATGAAGGAGCTCATCCGGATGATCGACCGCGTTCTGGACACCGATTCCACCGTCCTCATCCAGGGTGAAACGGGAACCGGCAAGGAGATGTTGGCCCGCTACATTCAACGCAACAGCCCTCGCCGGGACGCTCCCTTCGTCCCCGTCAATTGCGGCGCCATTCCCGCCGACCTGACGGAGAGCGCTTTCTTCGGTCACGAAGCGGGGGCGTTTACGGGGGCCACCAAGACCACCCGGGGATATTTCGAACTGGCAGACGCCGGAATTCTCTTTCTCGACGAGGTCGGCGAGGCTCCTCTCGAACTGCAGGTGAAACTTCTGCGCGTCCTGCAGGACGGCGAGATCATGTCTGTGGGAGGGCAACAGAGCAAGAAGATCGATGTCCGGGTGATCGCTTCCACCAACCGGGACCTGCAGAAAAGGGTCGACGAAGGCTCCTTTCGACGCGACCTCTATTATCGGCTCAACGTGTTCAACATCCGCGTGCCGCCCTTGCGCAGCCGGCCCGAGGACGTCGAGCTGCTCGCCCGCCATTTTCTGGAGAGGCAGTCTCGGCAACTCAACAAAGAGTTGAGCCTGCATCCCGAGACCATCGGGTGCATGGAGCAATACCAATGGCCGGGTAACGTCCGCGAGCTGGAAAACGAGATCGAGCGGTTGGCGATTCTCGCCGAGCCCGGCGGCGCCATCGCGCCGCCCCTGCTGTCGGCACGCATTCGAAGCCCTCAGGAAGCCGTATCTCCCGCCGAGGGCCTCAAGGACAAGGTCTTCGAGTTGGAGCGACGACTCATCCTGGAAGCCCTCGAGGAACACCACAACAACAAAAGCCACGCCGCCAAGTCGCTGGGCATCACCAGGCAGACCATCATCGCGAAATTGAAGCAATACGAAGAGATGCGGGGTTGAAGAGAGCCGGGTGGCGGCATTCGCCGCCAGGATAACGACGGCGTAGCTCTCGTGCAACCCAGGGTTGGACGCCGTGGGTTGATTCACCCGGGGTGGCGCCCGCCGCCGCTTCGCGTCGGAGTGCCGCTTGCTGACGCGCGCGGCTCAGTTGGGTGGCCGCGACGGGTATCGTCGTTCTCCATCACCCGACCCTGAAAGGGTCGCAACAGACCCACCTTCCCCAACCGTAAACTACGTTTACAGATGGTGTGAAGTTATTTAACAAAGTACCGAAACCTCTGATTTCAAACGCTTTTTCTGGAAAAAAGGGGAGTTGGGCTGTAAAAATAGTTAACACTGAGCGCCCAACCAAAACTACCTTAAACGATTGAAACAAAGACACTTATCCGAATGGCACGCTCCTTGCCATGAAAAACGGCGGAGGTTGTTAGAAACATGGCCACATACGTCGCAGGAGTTGCACCGCTCGAAGCGCGCCTGATGGATCGAGTTCGGGAACAGGACGAGAACGCTTTTCAGGAGCTGTTCAGCCGCTTCAAACCCAAGATCTTCCGCACCGCTTTGCGAATCCTCAAAGAGGAGCAATCCGCCGAGGACGCCATCCAGGAGACCTTCTTGAACGTCTACCGTGCGGCCGGCAACTTCCGCGGCGACTCCCGAGTGGGGACATGGATCAACCGGATCGCCGTCAACGTCTGTCTGGAAATTCTGCGAAAGAACAAGAAACACACCCAGCGAACCGAAGACGACATCTCCGAAGACCAGCGTCTACCCGATCCCCGAACGCCCACTCCCTTTGACCAAGCCAGGGAGACGGAGATTCGCAAGCGAGTGGCCGGAGCTCTCGACCGATTGACCGAGAAGCACAGCGACGTGGTACGGCTTCATGATCTGGAGGGCTTCACGATTCGGGAAATCGCCCAGCGGTTGAAGGTGGCCGAGGGAACGGTCAAGTCGCGCCTCTTCTACGGCCGGGAAGCTCTCAAACAGGAGCTGGCGGCCTAGCGAGTTTCGAATTTCGAGTGTCGGACGGCGAGAACCTCCCCCCCGATTCGCGGTTCGACACTCGTCATTCGAAATCCGCAACACTCCATCCGCATTCGTCATCGGGTTTTCTCAGTGCTATAATTCGCGCTTCCGGTGAAGCATTATTCGCTGAGGAGTGCGGGCGGCTCCCAACGGCCTTCCTTATTGTTTGAAATCAAGATCGACCTGCACGACGTGCGTTCCGGCTACAACGTCTCGGAGACGGCATGGTATGCGGGGCAGTGGATCGCCGGAAGGCTCGACGAGAGCTGGACGGAGGATATGGTGAGCCGGGTCGACTACCGCGCTCTGAAAGCCATCGCGGCTCCTGAAGCTGTGGACTGGCCGGAGTGGGGGGACGACGAAATCGTTCGCTACCTGACGCGATACTACCGGCCGCAGATCTGGAAGAACCGCGACCTGCGGCTCTATTCGAGGGCCGATGAGACCCGCCAGGAGTTCGTGGAACGCTGCAGGGAAGAACTGGTGCCGGAGAGGTTGAGAGACATGAAGAAACTCCGCGAGGTGTTTCTGCATCGTTTTTTTGAGATGGAGCATCGCTTGATCTCCTCGAGTCGGGACGAGGATCTGGACGAGGACGTCCAACTTCGGCGGGCGACCGCCGCGACGGAGCTTTTCAGTGATGTTCGAGAGGATTTGAGCCGAATTTTCGTGGAGGACGAATTTCGTCTCTTGGGTGAAGCCGACCTGAATTGGGATTTGGCCGATCCCGATGCAGACGACCGTCTTCAGGACTTGCGGGCCGATCTGGTGGACCGTTACAACGAGATCAACTCCCGACTCGAGGAGGAGGCCTGCGGAATCGAATCGTACGATGTCACGGCGTCGCGCACGGCGTTTGAGATCGTGACACGGAGCATACTGTGGCAATAGCGGAAGCTCTCCGGCCCTCCGCCAAGCGGGTTCTTCTGGCCATGAGCGGCGGGGTCGACAGTTCGACGGCAGCTATTCTGCTTCGCGAAAGCGGACACGAAGTGGTGTGCTGCAACATGCGGCTCTGGGACTACCGTCGCAACCCCGAGCGGGACGGTCGGCCGCAGCTGGGCAGCTGTTGCTCCCTGGAGGACGTCCATGACGCCCGACGCGTCGCCGAACGACTCGGACTCCGTTTTTACGTCCTCAACCTGGAAAAGGAGTTCGAGCGTCGGGTGATCGAGCCTTTCATCGGCTCCTACCTGGAGGGTCGGACTCCCTTGCCTTGCACGCTGTGCAACACCTTCTTGAAGTTCGACCGCTTGATCGTGTTCGCTCGCCAAGTGGGCATCGAGCGCGTGGCGACCGGCCACTACGCCCGGCTCGAGCATGTGCGGGGCGAGGGATATCGCCTCTTGCGGGGCGCCGACCCGGCCAAGGACCAAGCCTACTACCTGTTCGAGCTGACGCAGGATCAGCTGGCCTGCATCGAGTTTCCGGTGGGGGGGTATCGCAAGGAAGAGATTCGTGCCATCGCGGGCAACAACGGACTCGGGGTGGCCTCCAAGCCGGACAGCCAGGAGATCTGCTTCGTGCCCGACCGCGATTATGCAGGGTTCATCCGCCGCCACGCGGGTGAAATCAACTCGGACTTTCTGCCGCTTCTCGACGATCGCGGTGCGGAGGGGCCGATTCTTTTCAAGGATGGGAGCCGCATGGGAACTCACGGCGGTGTCTACCGTTTCACGGTGGGGCAGCGCCGAGGACTGGGCATCGCCCATTCACGACCTCTTTACGTCCTCCGTTTGGAGGTGGCCCGCAACGCCGTGATCGTCGGTTACAAGGAGGACCTCTACAGCCGCGGCCTGCGGGCGAGCCGGGTCAACTGGATATCGGGCCGTTATCCGGCCGAGCCTGTGGAGGTCGAGGTGAAGATTCGCTCCCGGCACCGGGAAGTGGCGGCTCGAGTGTCGGTTGAGCCCGACCAGAGCAGCGCCGGAACCTGGCGCGCCGAAGTGATCTTTTCGACTCCCCAGATGTCGGTCACACCCGGCCAGGCGGCGGTCTTCTACCGGGGCGATCGGGTCCTGGGCGGGGGATGGATCGAGTCCCGGATCCCCTAGCCGCCGGGACAGTCCAGGCAACTCTCGTGACTTCAGAGCCTCCCACCATCCTGGCCGTCTCGGGTGAAAGCTCGGGCGAGCAGCACCTCGCCGGTGTCATGCGGGCTTACAGTAGGCGCTTCCCCGAGAGACCGTTGCGTTGGGTGGGCAGCGGTGGGACTCAAATGCGCGCCGCCGGCGCCGAGTTGTTGGCCGACGTGTCGCGCCTGGCTGCGATCGGCCCCCGAGCGGCCATGGCCAACCTCGGGAGCTACTGGAGGCTCTATCGCGATCTGCTGGCCGAGGCTCGCCGCAGTCGGCCCGCCCTGGCCCTGCTGGTGGACTTTCCCGAATTCAACTTGCGTTTGGCGCGGCGCCTCCAGCGGCTGGGAGTCGGAGTCTGCTACTTCATCGGACCCCAGGTCTGGGCTTGGCGGCCCTCGCGTGTCGACTCGATCCGGCGCTGGGTCGATCGGATGCTGGTCATCCTGCCCTTCGAGGTGGATTTTTATCGCCTGCACGGCGTTGACGCACACTACGTGGGACACCCCCTGGCACGGCTGCTTTCGGCCCCCGCCTCGCCACTGCGCGCCCCCCAGTCCGAGAGCGTCAAGACGGTCGTTCTGATGCCGGGAAGCCGCAGCGCCGAAGTGGAGTCGATTCTGCCGGTTCAGCTGGATGCGGCCTTCGAGCTTCGGCGGAGACTGGACTGCCGATTCTGGTTGCCCCGGGCTCCCGCTCTCGATAATCGCCACCTTGATGCGCTTGTGGATCGGTGGTCTCAGAAACGGAGTCTGGAGCTTGCCTTGGAGATCCGCGCGGAACCTGCGGTAGAGCTTTTGCCCAAAGCCCACTGTGCGATAATCAAGAGCGGTACTTCGACACTGGAAGCCATGCTCCTGGGGGTTCCGTTCGCAATGGTCTATCGGATGTCTCCTCTGAGTTACCGCCTCTTGAGGCCGTGGGTGCGCACGCGTACGTACTGCTTGGCCAACCTGGTGGCGGGCAAGGGAGTGGTCCCTGAGTTCATCCAGGAGGAAGCGCGGGGCAAGGCGGTTGCTGAATACCTGGCCGACTTGCTCGAGAATCCCCGAAAAATGGACGAGGTGAAACAAAATCTCAGAATTGCATCTGACACTTTGGGTGGCCAAGATGCGTATGAAGAGACAGCCGGCCATGTGGCCAGGCTCTTAAACGGTTAGAGAATCTCGATGAAGCGTTCAATTCCTCTGCTTTTGGCAGTGTTCACTTTGGTTTTCCTGGCAGCGCAACAAAGCCCCGCAGTCCTTCGCCTCGATGTC
>JBFGHF010000126.1:0-8517 GCA_041578355.1 Acidobacteriota bacterium | reverse complement strand
TCGATCAATGGGGAGGCTACTGGGGATCGACGTCGCGCCGCTTCACTTTTTCCAAGGAGGCCAATCTGGACATGCTGAGGCGGTTGCGCCGAGCGGGCGTGGTATCGGGAGTGGGCACCGATCTGATTCTCGACTGGTTCCGCTACCTGCCCGAGCCTTACATCACCGAGCTCAAACAGTTCGACGCGGCCGGCTATTCCACCGCCGAGGCTCTGATTGCAGCCACCGCCACGGGTGCCCGAATCCTCGACTTGGATGAAAAGTTGGGAACGATCGAAGTGGGGAAGCTGGCCGACATTCTGGTGGTGAGAGGGCGCCCCGATCTCAATCTCGACGACCTGGCGAACGTCTCGATGGTCATCCGCGACGGCTACATCGTGGTCGAGGACGGACAGGTCCGGATCCCGCGCCACACCCCCGTCGTCGCGCCACGGCGGGCACAGTAACTTCGGCGCCGCAGCTCAGGCGGTCGTAGGTTACTTTCATCAAAAGACCCCACTACCGCTCAGGCCAATCGGCTCTCCCCCCTATCCAAACTCGAATCCAGACAAACAGAAAACGTGCTCAGGGGAAGAGGCTTGTACGTTTCTTCCTCGAATCATGCGAAGCAAGCTGCGCTGACGCCTGAACCCAAGCTCGCCCAGCAGTTCCGCCGCCGGGTGGTTACGCGGGACGTCCGCGATCATGGTCTCGGCCGACAAGCCTTCCAGAAAGGCGGTCATCAGCTCGCGGGCCGTATCCACGTCGCCCGCCACCAGAGGGCCCATCTGGGTGGCCCAATGTCCCGGCCTCCCCACCACGTAACCTCGTCCGGGGGCGATCCGGGCCGGTAGACCGTGTCCGAGATACCAGGAGAGAAGGTCCCGCCGCGAGGCCCCGAAGGCGGGTCGATCCAGTTCCACAAGGGCTTTCAGGTCGTCTGTCTCGAGCGGGCGAGTTGCGGCCGACGGCGACGAATGGGTCGGAAGAGGTCCGGCGGGACGGAGCCATCTCTCCACGGGACATTCCACAGCAAAGCCCATCTGTCGATAGACGGCGGCTCCCTTCTCGGTGGCGTCCAACTTGATGGACAAGTCCTTCAGGTAGCCGACCGCCTGCTCCATCAGCCGGGTGGCGATCCCTCGGCGCCGATAGCCCGAATCGACGATCACCATTCCAATCCATCCCAGACCCTCCTCGTAGCGGATGGTGGTCACGGTGCCCACCACTCGAGCGTCCGCTTCCGCGACCCAACAACCGTCGGGGCCGCCCTCGACCAGAAAGCGGAGGTCGGCTTCGATTTGATTCCAGCCCACCTCCCGCACCAGTTCCAGCGCGTGCGGAATGTCTTGGAGACGAAACGGTCGCAGCCTTACTCGATCGCTCATGGCCTGGCAGAATCCCGCTGAAAACACACCCGCCCGGTAAGTCTGAACGCTCCAGGCTGCTTTGTCCAAGGCCGAGACCGTGGTGCCGCCGATCATTGCCGAGGGGGATCAACAGGGTCGACTTTTCGAATGGAGTGGGAACTGCTCGAGTGTGCGGATGAATGCTGCGATCCACAATCCTCGACGGCCCGTCGGCGCGACCGAGCGGCGCTGATCGGAGATACCCTTTACCTTCGGCTCACCGTGGCCACAACCGTTACCGTCCCGTTTTTTGCGACTTTCCGGACGCGGGGCAGCCAGTCCTCCCGCCGGTCGGACGCAATATAGCGGTACTCGAGAACGTAGAGGTCAGCGCCGGCGACCGCCACCCCCATGGGCGACCAGGCATCCGAGGCGCGCAGCACCACCGAAACGTCACCCGTCGGCGCAATCGCCAGCAGCGCGCTGCAGGCTGAGGCGGCAACGTAGACGGTTCCGTCGGGGGCAACGGCGAGGCCGCGCAAATCCGGAGCCAGGTGTGGATCGTCTTGCAGCGCAGGCGGAAAGCTGCAGTGGGGCACGGTGACATCGCCGGCAAACAGCGAAACAGTGCCGTTCGGGTTGATCCGTCTCACGGCGCGCCGTTCCGTGTAATAGAGGGACCCGCCGGAATCGGCAGCTAACCCGTGGATCCAGCAAGCCGGGAGTCGCTCGCCTTCCGGCCCGGTTTCAAAAGCGTCGGGCAGCGTCGCGAACACGCTCGAAGAGCCGGAGGGCTTCAGACGCAGGATGCGGACGGGCCCGTCAGCGGCGGCCTGAGGATAGTACATGGCACGGTCGGCGCCGACCGTCAGGGGAAAATCGCCGCCCGCGATCAAGGTCGGATTGGAACCCACCACCGACACATCCCCCCGCAAGGAGCGGGGGAGACGGACGCCACTGAAGCCTCCCACGCGATCGATGGCCATCCAGTGATAGGCGGGGCCTTCCACGCGCTCCAGGCTTCCAGCACGATCGATCTTCCAAACGCCGGCCCCGGTGTCGACGAAGTAAATGTCTCCCGACCGGTCGACGACAATCCCCGATCCCGGGTGTGCCTGGACGCCGGAAAAGAAAAAGCATGTGAAAAGGCAAAGTAGGATGAGGCAAGTCAGACTGCGCATCCCTGAATTAGGTCACTCCTGGGGATCTTCTGTCAACGAGGCCATCACACTATTGGCCGAGACCGATTTGTGGTCCAGGCCTCATTCCAGGACGCCCGACCATTCACCAGCCTTCTGCTCCTGCGACGGCCGCTTGTTTCCCTCACTTGATCAGTTCGTGAACCTTCCTTCGGAACTAGCACCGACGAAGAGGTGGTGCCTCGCCGGGCGCGGACTCGGTGCCGCGGGTAGGACCGGGTCCCCGGAAAGTCACCCGGCGATCCCTTTGCCCGGGGATGCTGACAACGGATCTTCTTTGTAGACTTCGAAATTCGCCTGGTCGATCCGATAGGCTTGAAAGGAGATCACAGCCAGAAGCTGAAAATACAGGCTCACGGCGATGGGCTGCAGGTTGCGCAGTTCCCAGGCCGCCAAGGTCACCGTGAGCGCGACGAAGACCGTGGCGGCGATGCTGATGAAAAGCAGGATTCTCACAAGTTTGGTGATCTGGGCGACTCGGTCCTCGTACGCTTGGTGCGGGTTTAGCTTTCTCCCGTAGACGGACCAGAGCAGTATGGCCCCGAAACAGAGATTCATGAACGTCACACCGACCACATTCCAATAACCGCCGAACCAAGGGAAGTCGAACTGTTGAACATAGAAGACGAAGAAGACAAACGCCAGATAGGTGATCAGAGCCGCGCCGCCGAGCAGAGGCGGAACGAAATCAGACAAGCGGCGAGGCGAGAGGCTGGCCTTCCGACGTGAATCGACCTTTCTCATCAACTTGAATTCACGGAGAAACGAGAGATCCAAAGAGAGCGCGGGAATCAACTGGAGAAAGAAGTAACCGATGGCGATGTTATAGGCCCACACGCCACTCTCGGAGAATAGCCACAACGCCGCCAGTATCGAGAAACCCAGCAAAAGCACCACCAGGTTCCATCTCCCGTAGTTGCGTCGGGATCTCGTGTAATACTCGGCCGGCCGGGGGTAGAGCTTGGGGTAGGCCGACGGGGGGTGGGTTTCCCGCAATCGCTTCATGCGGCCAACGATTTGCCGCGGATAATAGAAAGAAATCAGCAGGATCTGGCTCAAGAAAACGGCGTAAAAGACAAGCTGCTCTGACATGTCGAGTCTCCTTATTGCGGCCGGTTGTTCATCACCGTGCCGAACGCGATGCGGATTTCGGAGTCGGTGACGCCCTTCTCGCGAAGCTCCGCGATCGTCTCTCCCAGTTTTGTCGTCACCCAGGCGCTGAGATCGATAGTGCAGTTGGCCTTGGCATCCGGATGGACGAAGGTGCCGCGGTAGCCCCTGGTTTGGATGACGGAATCCCTTTCCAACAACCTGTAAGCCTTGGCCACGGTCTTGTTGTTGAGGTCCAGGTCGCTTGCCAGCTGTCGAATCGAGGGCAGTGGGTCCCCGGGGGATACCTGGTCGTGCTGCACGGCCCTCTTGATCTGCCCCATCAGCTGAGCGAACAAGGGAACAGGGGCGTCGATATCGATGTTTATTTCCATGGGGATTCCTGTACCATATGTACCATATGTACCATACAACATCATGGTACATATGGTACGCATTCTTGTCAAGTTCCATCTCGGGAATTTGTTTTCCCCGTGCGCGGGAAGTTCACAGTCTGGGGCCGGTGTGGTACCGGGCCGGGGCTTCAGCCCTGGGTACCAACTGGTTCGGTTCGTGGATACGCCAAGATATCGATCAGAGCTCGGGCTGGCGACGCAGGCAATCTCTTAGAGCGAGACCGAGAGCGAGACCGAGAGCGAGAGAAGCATTCGTCGGACTGCGCGTTTCGCAAGTCTCGACCCGATCCCAAGCTTTGTGTCGGCCGGGCAGCTCTAGCCGCCTGCCAGGGAGAGCCGGAAAGCGGCCATCTCCTGGCTGTTGCGAACCAGCAGCAGATCGCCGACCAACACCGGGTGGTTCCACGTCTTCCCCTCGATGGCGGGAGAGCGCGCCAGTTCCTTGAATCGTTCGGGCGCCGCCTCGACCAGCACCAACTCGCCCTCCTCCGAGAGCACGAGCAGCAGGTCTTGGCCGGGCAGCAGGATCAGTTGGCCGTAGCCGTAACGCCCGCCTTTCCACTTCCGCTGGCCGTCCTTCAGGTCGATGCAGGAAAGAATGCGGCCGTCGAAGCCGAAAGCATGTCCTTCGTGAACCACGAAGTCGTTGAAGTAAGGCTTCAACCCGTTTGACGTCCAGCGCTCCTCGGTGGTCCATCCGCCCGGGCCGCTGGCGACGCTGATGCGGCGCATTCCGACTCCGGTCTGAAAACCCGAGCCGATGAGGATGTCGCCCTCCGGGGTCAGGGCGGGCTGCAGGACGCGGGAGTCGGCCGGCCAGGAGTGCTCCCAGAGAACCGTGCCGTCGGCTGGTGCCACGCCGGTGGCGCCGGTTCCGTGCACCAGCAGGACCTGGGCTACGTCGTCGAGGGTCATGAGATGGGGCGAGCTGAAGCTGCCTCCGACTCTCCGACCCATCCAGCGCAGATCGCCGCTGGCAGTGTCGTAGGCGACAAGTTGGCCGGACGCGGCGATGAGAACGAGGTCGCCGACCACCAGCGGCGAGCTTGCAAAGCCCCAGTACGGTACGTCCCTTTCGCAGTCGGAGGCGGCGTTCCGCGACCACAGGAGAGTTCCGTCAGAGGCGTTGAGTGCGTTGAGTATGCCGGTTCCGCCGAAGGTGTAGAGGCGCCCGTCAATCAATGTGGGTGTGGCTCGCGGACCGGCGCCGGAGTTCGCTTCCCAGAATCGGACAGGGTCGCGATGCTGCCACACCGGTTGACCCGTCTTCGTCTGATAGCAGGCGACCACCTCCTCGTCGCCGCGCTGCTCCTGGGTGTAGAAGACTTCTCCAGCGACGGCAAAAGACGACCAGGCGGGCCCGATCGCTCTCCGCCACAACTCGGTGGGTGGGGACGCGGACCAATCGGTTTCGATTTCGACACCGCGGACGACGCTGTCGCGTAGCGGGCCGCGAAAACCCGGCCATTCCGCCTCGGCGGCAACCGTGAAAGACTCGGCGGGGCCCGCGGCCTTAGCGGCGGCCCGGTCCAAGAGCAGCTCTTCGGGAGTCTTGGTCCAGCGCCAGGCGAACTGTGCACTGGTGTCGCCTGTAATGCCGTCGGCTCGGAGCAGGGTCCAGACTCCGCAGCCGACAAGGATGGCCGCGGCCATCGTCACCCGCCGGTTCCAAAGGGAGAGGCGGCTGCCCGCCAGCGCTCCCGCGACGAAGGCGAGGCTCAAGACGGGGACGGCGTAGATGCCGAAGAGCATCCCCATGGCCAACTTCGCGACGGATTCGTGGAGAAGCTGCGATGTCGCCAGCAGTGCGAAGATCATCAGCACCGAGGCGCCCAAACGCTCGGACCAGGGTGCGCGGCTGAAAAAAAGCCACCACAGCAAGACACCCAAACCGCCAAGAAAGCCGCCGGACACGCCGATCATCATCCCCGGGACCCCGGGGACCAAGAGGGGCGCGGCAAGCCAAACCAGCCACTGCAGCACAACCACAACCACGCCCGGCCAAAGCCGATACGGCGGCCGCGCATGTGATTCTTCGGATTGAGCGGAAGTCATGAAAAACTAAACGCTTCCCGCCATCGGTTTGTTCACGGAATCACCGCAGGATTTCGAAGTGGCTGATGTCAGTCGAGTGTCTCGATGCGGGCTTCCGGGACGACCCGGTCGGCCGGCTCCGTCCCTTCCGCAACGACCTGATTCTGCGCGCGCTTTGGTCCGCGAATGACTTCGCTCGTCAGTCGCTCGAGCTGCGCTTCCTGATCGACCATGATCTCGACGAACGCGTCTACGAGACGATCTACGAACGGCGCATCGCCAGCGACCGCCAGGACCTGAAGCTGTTCGCGCAGTTTCAGTACTTCGATCGGGCGGATCCCGGCGAGAGCCTCTTCAGCCTGCTGCCCGACCAGACTTCCTTGGCCGTGGGGCTGCGTTGGGACCTCTGAAGGGAACCGGCTGGAGCGTTCTTCCGTTATCAGATCCGATGTCGTCGGAATGCAAATGGAGCTTGTAGACCTATGAAACGCATCTTGTTTCCGATCGCGACCGTATTCGGCTTGGTCCTTCTCATTATTCCTGGCGTCCGCCTGTGGGCTCAAATTCAGGCGCAGAAGGGCTCGCTGGCGCTACTTGGCGGGACCGTTTACGTTTCGCCGACCGAACCCCCGATCTTGGACGGCGTCGTGCTCGTGCGAGAGGGCAGAATCGCAGACGTGGGACGAAGGTCCTCAGTACAGATACCTCCCGAGGTCGAGATTCTCGATTGCTCCGGACTGGCCATCACGGCGGGTTTCTGGAACAGCCACGTGCACTTCATGGAGCGAAAATGGTCGGACGCCTCCAAGACCCCGGCGCTCGAACTCGAAGACCAGCTTCAGGCCATGCTCACCCGCTACGGGTTTACCAGCGTCTTCGATACCGGTTCGATGTGGGAGAACACCCGGCGGCTGCGCGACCGCATCGAGTCGGGAGAGATATCGGGTCCGCGAATACGCTCGACCGGTGAAGTCTTGACGCCCAAAGGGGGCGCGGCGCCCGAACTGGTCCTGGACATCAAGGGGGCTATGCGCATCAAGACACCCGAAGTGGCAGATGCTGAACAGGCTGTTGTCGCCTCCAGAAAGCTGCTCGACGCAGGAGTTGACGGAATCAAGCTCTACGTCGCAACCTGGGCGCCGCCGATCGTCGCATTGCCCAAGGAGGCCATCGAGGCCGCCGTCAGCGAAGCCCATCTCGCGGGCAAGCCGGTCTTTGCCCACCCATCCAATCGCGACGGGCTGCTGGCCGCAGTGAGCGGCGGTGTGGACATCCTGGTGCATACCGCTCCCCAGTCGGGATCCTGGGACGAGACGATCCTGAACCCGATGAAAAGCGCGGGTGTCGCCCTGATTCCCACACTGAAGCTTTGGGATTACGAGCTGCGGCACGACCGGGCCTCGATCCGGCAGCGGTTTGTGAAGACAGGTGTTGAGCAGTTGCGCGCTTGGCTGGCCGTGGATGGGGAGACCCTCTTCGGGACGGACGTGGGCTACATGGACGATTACAATCCGAGCGACGAATACTCCTTGATGGCCGAGGCGGGTATGAGCTTCCGCCAGATTCTCGCCTCGCTCACCACCGCCCCCGCCGCGCGCTTCGGAGAATCGAACCGACTCGGGCGAATCGCCCCCGGGCTCGCCGCCGACATCGTCGTCCTTGAGGAGGATCCTTCGGTCGACGTCCGATCATTTGCCGCTGTCCGCTACACGATTCGCGATGGAAAGGTGATCTATCGAGCCGTCGAGTGAGGCCTCTGCCGACTGTCGCGCCCAAACAGTCATCCAGCTCGGAGCACCTCAATTCCGGAGTTCTCGACCGGTGGCCTCACCTTCCTCCTCCGCCAAGGCTGCGGAGGACAGGCTCCTAGGGCACCGGGGTGGCGGGGATGCTGGTCAGCTGGAACCTCAAGTTGGGGGGATTGGACGTGATTTCCTGCCGCAGGACAAGCAAGTAGAATCCCACGCCTGATTCTACTTTGAGCGAACCGATGAAATTCAATGGGACCGCTTCGAAGAATTCCTCGAAAAACGCGGCGCCCTCGAAGGCCATTTCGGCCGTCTCCACGAGGTTGCCCGCATCGTCGTAAAGTGAGAGCTTGATGTCGCCAGACCGGCGGATGGCCACTCCCGTGCCCAACCCGGCGGTTTTTTCCACGGGAAAGCGAAAGGCGAGTTGGCTTGGCGACGGGGTAACGCCGGCCGACGCACTGAGCTCACCGCCCGAGATGAAATTGTAGAAAAAGGCAGTGGACAGGTTTTTCACCTCGGAGCCCTGGTCGGCCTCGATCTCGAGCCAGCCGTCGCAGGGCCCTCCGTCGCTTCCCAGAACAAACTTATGAGTCTCTTGCGGGCCCAGGCTGATGAGGAACTGGCTCTCTCCGGTCCGATCGGCGCCGTTTAGGGACCAGGGTCGGTTCGCCGGCCAAGCCCCTCCATTGAGTTTGGCCTG
>JBFGHF010000125.1:0-8534 GCA_041578355.1 Acidobacteriota bacterium | reverse complement strand
GCCGACGAATTCCGTTTGGGCCCCGTCATGGAAAAACCGATCGGTAAACTCTCCCGCGGATACCGCCAGCGCGTCGGCGTCGCCCAAGCACTGATGCACAACCCCGACGTACTCATCCTGGATGAACCGACGGCGGGCCTCGATCCCAACCAGATCCGAGAGTTTCGGGCCAAGATCCGTCGGCTGGGCAAGCAAAAGACGATCCTGATTTCGACCCACATCTTGCGCGAAGTCGAAGCGGTCGCCGATCGCCTCCTGCTCATCCACGAGGGCAAGCTGATCTACGACGGAACGCCCGACCAGTTGCGGGGTGACGGGACTCTTGAGGAACCGTTCTACCGAATGACCGACTACGGCCGCACTCCCGGTGCGAGGCCGGACCGGCCCACCCCCCCGACAGTTACCGTCGAGGAGGCCGTGGAAGAACCAACCCAGGTGGAGGAATAAATGGGAAGGCAAATCAATTTCGGATTTGTTTTCGCACTGGTCAAGCGGGACTTGTGGAAGTACTTCACAAACCCGACCGGCTATGTGTTCATCACCCTCTTCATCTTTCTGGGTGCCACGGCGGCTTTTTGGCAGAGCAGTTTCTTTCAAGACAATCTGGCCAATCTCGACGGCTTGAACGAACTGTTTCCCTATCTTCTGATTTTCTTCGTCCCGGCCTTGACCATGTCCGTTTGGGCCGACGAAAAACGGCAAGGAACCGATGAACTGCTCCTGACCCTACCCGCAACCAGTTTCGAGGTAGTTTTAGGCAAGTATCTGTCCACACTCGGTATTTACACCGTATCTCTTTTCCTTTCACTGAGCCACGTGGTTGTTTTGGCTTGGCTGGGAAGTCCCGATTTGGGCCTCATGATCGCCAACTATTTCGGGTACTGGCTGGCCGGCGCGGCCCTGATCGCGGTCAGCCTGCTGGCTTCGCAGCTGACATCGAACGCCACCATCGCCTTCATCCTGGGTGCACTCTTCTGCGCTTTGCTCACGGGAACCGACTGGCTGGAATCCCTGAGTCCGGGCCTGGCCGCCTGGCTTGCGCCACTCGGTGTGATCCACCATTTCCAGGATTTCGCGCGTGGAGTGGTGAGCTTCTCCGGTCTGCTTTACTTCCTTTCGCTGGTGGGCGTGGGGGTCTACCTGAACGTGCTTCTGGTGGACAACAGACACTGGCCGCGTGAGGCCGACGGATACCCGATGTGGTCGCACCACGCGGCCAGGGCGATTGCCGTCGTGGTGATACTGGCCAGTTCGGTGGTGATCGCCGGCAGGGCGGGTATCCGGCTCGATTTCACGGCCGAAAGACTCCACTCTCTGAGCTCGGAAACCAGGCGCCTGTTGGGCGAGCTGCCGGAGGACCGACCTGTCTTCATCCAGGCATACATCAGCCCTGAGGTTCCCGAATCGCTGGTCCAAACGCGTGCCAATCTGCTTTCCATTCTGCGCGAGGTGGACGCGATCGGGGGTTCGAGCGTCCAGGTGCTGATCGAAGAAACCGAACCGTTCACTGAAGAGGCTCGGGACGCCCGTGAGAAGTTCGGAATCATGGCGCGCCAGGTCCCCGATCTGGGAAGCGCCCAAGCCGGATTCAAAGACGTCTTCATGGGTCTGGCTTTCACCTCGGGAGCCGAAGAACAGGTCATCCCCTTCTTCGACCGAGGACTCTCGGCCGAATACGAGATCACTCGCAGCATCCGCGTGGTGGCTCGCACCGAGCGTAAACGGATTGGTGTGGTCGACACCGAGGCCCGGGTCTTCGGCGGCTTCGATTTCCAATCGATGCGAAGCAATCCGCCCTGGTCGGTGGTGGAGGAATTGCGCAAGCAGTATGAAGTCGTGCAGATCACGCCCTCGGCGCCCCTGCAAGAGGAACTCGACGCCATGCTGGTCATCCTCCCTTCCTCCCTGTCCCAGGAGGAAATGGACAACCTGGCTCCCTTTGTTGAAAACGGCGGGCCGACTCTCTTTCTGGTCGACCCGCTTCCTGTCATCAACATCGGACTGGCTCCCTCGGAGCAGGCGGGCGCCAACGTCAATCCCTTCATGCGTCAAGGCCAGCCACCCCCCAAGGAGAAAGGCAACATTCAGCAGTTTCTGAGCCGCTTGGGCGTGCGCTGGGATTCGGCAGGGGTGGTTTGGGACTCCTACAATCCCCATCCCGATCTGGCCTTCCTGCCGCCGGAGGTCGTTTTTGTCGGCCCTGGGAACGACAATCCAACAGCCTTCAATTCGGACCATCCGGCCAGTTCGGGGCTCCAGGAGGTGGTGCTCCTCTACCCGGGGGCAATCGAACTGGCGGCGGGAAGCCAAGCCGAGTTCGTCCCGCTTCTGGAATCGGGTCCGGTGTCGGGCCGCTTCAGCTACTTCCAGATGGTGCAGCGGAATTTTCTGGGAGCTCAGCTGAACCGGAACCTCCCCCACCGCCCCGATCCGCGGACCTACGTCCTGGCCGCCCAAATTCGCGAGAAGGAGGCGGAAAAGTTCCCCGCGGCCGAGGAGTCCGATGGGGAGTCCTCGACGCCCGATGAGGGGAGCGATTCCTCCAAGCGGCCCCTGAATTTGGTCGTCATCGCCGATTTGGATTTCATATCCGAACAGTTCTTTCAGATCCGCCAAGCCGGAGCCGAGAACCTCAACTTCGACAACGTGACCTTCTTCCTCAACTCGATGGACGTGCTGGCGGGCGACGAGTCTTTCGTCGAGCTCAGAAAGAAACGCGTCAAACACCGCACTCTCGACCGAGTCGAGGAGCAGACGCGACGCTTTGTGGAGCAACGTCTAGAGGATGAAAAACAGGCCGAAGACGACGCTGCCAAAGCCTTGGCCGACGCTCAGCAGAGACTCGACGAGAGAGTCGCGGAACTTCAACAGCGGCCCGACCTGGACACGCAGACCAAACGCATCATGGCGCGCAATCTGCAAGAGGTGGAAAACCGGCGACTCGATGTGCTCAAAGCCAACATCGAAGCCGAAAAAGAGGCCAAGATCAGCGCCAGCAAGGAAGAGATGGAAGAGAGCATCCGGCGCATTCGGGGAAGCATCCAGACCTTGGCGGTGCTGCTGCCCCCGATTCCGGTTTTCGTGCTTGGAGTCTTCATCTTCTTGCGCCGCCAACGACGTGAGCGGGAAGGCGCAGCCGCGGCTCGCCGTCTGCGCGAGTAAGCCGAAACTGAGATTCGACATTCGGAATTCGCTATGAGTGAAACCAAAAGAACATTGAGTTTCGTGGGCGCCGCCGCGCTCCTGCTCCTCTTGGTCGTGGCGACTGCCCCCCGCACTGTGACTCCCGACGCCTTCAGCGACCAAGGTGAGCCCTTCTTCCCGGAATTCACGGATCCCAACGAAGCCATTACGCTCGAAGTCATCGAGTTCGATGAAGACACGGCGGCGGCCCGCCCCTTCAAAGTCACCTTTCAGGAGGGCCGTTGGACCATCCCCTCCCATCACGACTATCCCGCCGACGGGAAGGACCGCCTGGCCGAAACGGCCGCCGGCGTACTGGAACTGCGCAAGGACGACTTTCGCTCCAACAACGCCGCCGACCACGAAGCCTGCGGCGTCCTCGATCCCCTCGACGACGCGATCACCTCGCTCAAGGGTCGCGGGAAACGCGTCACGATCAAGGGCACCAACGACAAAGTGCTGGCCGACTTGATCATCGGCCGCGAAGTCGAAGGCCGCGACAACCTGCGGTTCGTCCGTGTACCCGGTCAAAAGCGAATCTATGTCTCGCGAGCCGATCTCGAGATCTCGACGGCCTTCGAAGATTGGATCGAGAGAGATCTCTTGCAGGTCGACAAGGAGAAAATCGATCGTGTCGTCCTCAAGAACTATTCGATCAACGAACGCACGGGACAAATCGTCAAACGAGACGAGATTCCGCTCGATAAGTCGGGCGATAGCTGGAAAACGGACCGGATGAGGGCCAACCAGGAAGTCGACACCGTGAAAGTGAACGACTTGCTGCGAGCCCTCGACGAGCTGTCGATCGTGGGTGTCCGGCCCAAGCCCGAGGGGCTGTCCGCAAGTCTGCAGCGCAGCGAAGGAGAAATCCGGATCTCCCAAGCCGACCTGCTCTCACTTCAGAGCAAGGGCTATTACTTCAGCCGCGACGGGCAACTCCTCTCCAACGAGGGAGAGGTCGAAGTCCAGACTTCAGACGGTCTGGTCTACACGCTGCGCTTCGGCGAAATCGTCTACGGCAGCGGCGAAGCCCTTACAGCCGGTACGGAGGCGAGCGACGACCGCAAATCCGGGCCCGGCGAGAATCGCTATCTCTTTCTCACCGCCACCTTCGAGCCGAAACGTCTGCCTGAGCCCCCCAAACCGGCTGATACCGGTTTCGAGGGCAAACCCGAGGAAGAACTCAGCGAAGCCGACAAGCGCAACCGAGACCTCAAGAGGAAGCATGACGAGTGGAAGGCGAAGGTGGAAGAGGTCCAGCAAAAGGCCGACGAGCTGAGCTCCCGGTTCGCCGACTGGTACTACGTGATAGCCGGAGAACGGTTCGAAAAGCTCCGCCTGGAACGCAACGACCTTTTCAAAAGCAAAAGCTGAGCTACGCTGAGATGGTGCTGGGTGTCACAGCCTTCGCGGAGACATCCTACCGGAATCATCGTGAATAAGATCGTCGCCTGACTCGCCCCGGCGGGGTTTCCGAGTCGAGGGTCCACTTCAATTTAGAGCTCTCCCCTGTTCGTTGGGCCGTACAGTATCCGATGGAGCAACCAACCTCTTTGCAAGGATCGATCGCGATTCGGGCAACATGCCCCCTGCAGACTGGAGACGGTAAACTGTAGACTGTACTCCCATGGTCGCCAGCAGACTCGCACAGCTCTACGGTTCCTCCCTCACGCTTCTCAACGACCTCTATCAGCTCACGATGGCGTTCGCCTACTGGAAATCGGGCATGGCCGATCGGGAGGCCGTTTTCCACCTCTTCTTCCGGCGCCCCCCGTTTCAAGGCGGCTTCACGCTGGCCGGGGGTCTGGCGCCCGCCCTCGAATATCTTGAGCAGTTCCGGTTCGACAGCTCCGACCTGGATTATCTGGCCGGACTGCAGGGAAACGACGGACTGAGGTTGTTCGAGGACGAATTCCTGCAACATCTTTCCCAGCTGAAACTGACCTGCGATATCGACGCGATTCCCGAGGGGACAGTGGTCTATCCGCACGAACCGCTGGTCCGGGTTCGTGGCCCCTTGCTGCAATGCCAACTGCTGGAAACACCGCTCTTGAACATCATCAACTTCCAGAGTCTGGTGGCGACGCGGGCGGCGCGGATCTGCCTGGCGGCCCGAGGAGAACCGGTGATCGAGTTCGGAACCCGCCGGGCCCAAGGGATCGACGGCGGAGTTTCGGCCAGCCGGGCCGCATATTTGGGAGGTTGTGCGGCCACCTCGAACGTGCTTGCCGGCAAGCTCTTCGGGATTCCGGTCAGAGGCACGCATGCCCACAGCTGGGTGATGGCTTTCGAGAATGAACTGGAGGCTTTCCGTTCCTACGCTCGCGCCTTGCCCAACAACTGCATCTTCCTGGTCGACACTTACGATTCGATCCGCGGGGTGGAGCGGGCCATTGAAGTGGGCCGCGAGCTGCGCCGCCAAGGGCACGAGATGATCGGAATCCGTCTCGACTCGGGAGACTTGGCCGACCTCAGCATCCAAGCCAGGAAGCTGCTCGACGAAGTCGGCTTCGAGGAGGCCGTGATCGTCGCCAGCAACAACCTCGACGAGCACATCATCGCCAGCCTCAAAGACCAAGGCGCCCGCATCGGAGTCTGGGGAGTGGGAACTCGCCTCGCCACCGCTTCCGAACAGCCCGCGCTGGGCGGGGTCTACAAGATGTCGGCGATCCGCTCCCCCGCAGGCCAATGGCAGTACAAGATCAAGCTTTCCGAACAAGCCATCAAGGTGAACATCCCCGGCATTCTCCAGGTGCGGCGTTTTCAGCGGGAGGGGCGTTTTCTGGCGGACGCCATCTTCGACGAGGAACTCAACATCCCACCCGGATGCACCATCGTCGACCCTTTCGATTCGACCCGCCGCAAGACGATTCCAGCCGGAACCGAGCACGCCGATCTACTCGAGCCGGTTGTTCGGGCAGGTGAACGGTCCGGGCAGCTCGCCTCGCTTCCGGAATGCCGCGCGCGGGTCCGCACCCAACTTCAGGGACTCGATCCTGGCGTGAAGCGGTTTCTCAACCCGGCCGAATATCCGGTGGGTCTGGAGATGAAACTCTACGAGATGAAGAAGGATCTCGTGCTCGAAGCCCGGCGGCGACAAGAAAAACACCGGTTGCATCCCGCCACCCCGGTGACCGTCCGACAAGGGGAATCATGAAGCTGGTTCGGATCGGGGCGGCCGTCCGCAACCAGACCCCCCTCGATTGGGAGCAGAACAAGGCCAATATCCTCGCTTCGTTCGAAGCGGGGCGGCGCCAAGGCGTGACTCTTCTCTGCCTGCCCGAACTCTGCATCAGCGGATACGGATGCGAAGACGCATTCTTGTCCCCCGGGGTACTGCGGACCTCTTGGGCAGTCCTGCAGGAAATTGCGCCCCATAGCAAGGACATGATCGTCTCGGTCGGCCTGCCCCTCCCTTACAACAACGTGGTCTTCAATACCGCTTGTCTATTGGTCGACGGCCGCATCGCCGGCTTCGTGGCCAAGCGCTACTTGCCGGGGGAAGGCATCCACTACGAACCACGCTGGTTCAAGCCCTGGCCCGTGGGAAAACGCACCACCTTGGAAGTGGAAGGCCGCGATTACCCGTTGGGGGATCTCTACTTCGATTGCGGCGGCGTGAAGATCGCCTTCGAAATCTGCGAGGACGCCTGGGTGGCCGACCGTCCCGGCGGCAACCTCTTTCTGAAGGGCGTGGACGTGATCATGAACCCGAGCGGAAGCCACTTCGCTTTCGGCAAGTTCCGCGTTCGCGAGCGCTTCGTCTTGGAGGGGTCTCGCGCCTTCGGCGTCAGCTACGTCTACTCCAACCTGCTCGGCAACGAAGCGGGCCGCGCCATTTACGACGGCGGAGCCTTGCTGGCATCAGGTGGCAAGATGCTGGCCGCCGGACGTCGCTTCTCTTTCCGCGATCAACTCGTGACCAGCGCACTGGTGGACCTCGATCTGACCCGGATGAGCCAGGCCCAAAGCGCCGGCTACGATCAGAGAAGCGGGTCAGAGAGTTCGCAGTGCGTGGACGTCGAATTCTCCTATCCAGAAGTCGAGCCTGAGAACCAGGATCCGGATCGAGACGCCTGGGAGTCTTCGAAGAACCTCAAGGAAGAAGAATTCACCCGCGCAGTGGCCCTCGGGTTGTTCGATTATCTCCGAAAAAGCCGTTCCCAAGGCTTTGCCGTTTCGCTCAGCGGCGGCGCCGATTCCTCGGCGGTCGCCTGTTTGAGCGCTTTGGCCGTGCACCTGTCCGCGGCGGAACTGGGGATGGACGGCATCAAAGAAAAGCTGGGCTACATACCAGGTCTTTCCGATTGCCGGACAGCGCGCGAGGTGATCAAGAGACTGCTCACCTGTGTATACCAGTCAACCCGCAACAGCACTTCCACCACACGAGACGCCGCCTGCGGTCTGGCGACCGCCTTGGGCGCCGATTACCTCGAGTTCGACGTCGACGAACTGGTCGACGACTATGTCGGAATCGTCTCCCAGGCTGTGGGACGAGAGCTCAGCTGGGAGCGGGACGACATAGCGCTGCAGAACATCCAGGCCCGGGTGCGAGCCCCCGGCATCTGGCTTCTCGCCAACCTTCGGAATGCATTGCTGCTGGCCACCAGCAACCGGTCCGAGGCGGCCGTCGGCTACACCACGATGGACGGGGACACCTGCGGCGGGTTGAGCCCCATCGCCGGTATCGACAAAGCCTTTTTGCGGCAGTGGCTGCTCTGGCTCCAAAAAGACGGCCCCGAGGGACTGCGGCCGATTCCCGCACTGGGATCCGTAACCGCCCAGGCTCCAACCGCCGAGCTCCGACCGCAAGACCAGCAGCAGACCGACGAAGGCGACCTGATGCCCTACGACCTGCTCGACGCCATCGAGCGGGCCGCCATACGAGACAAGAAGACGCCGCTGGAGGTCTACCGCTTGACCCGCATCCGCTTCCCGGAATATTCCCGCCAGCAGTTGGCTGATTGGGTGGAGCGCTTCTTCCGCCTCTGGTCGAGAAACCAATGGAAGCGCGAACGCTACGCCCCCTCCTTTCACGTCGACGACGAGAATCTCGACCCCAAAACCTGGTGCCGCTTTCCGATTCTCTCCGGCGGCTTCGAACGCGAGCTGAAAGAACTGCGAGAATACTTGAAAGAACGCTCCCTGCAAGCCGCTCACAGCTCACCGCCGGAATAGCGTGGCACGAGCATCCTTGCTCGTGATTCCTTGACTACCATATTCCAATATCCTAATATCTCGATATGTTTGACTTGGCCGAGCGGATGCGGGTCTTGGGAGACGAGACCCGGCTGAGAATTCTGCGGGTATTGCTGGAGGAATCGCTCAACGTGAGCGAACTGACGGGGGTG
>JBFGHF010000124.1:0-8534 GCA_041578355.1 Acidobacteriota bacterium | reverse complement strand
GGGCGAGGCGGCGGGCCTCGGTGAGCAGCTCTTCAATCTGCGTTTTCAGAAGGCCACCGGCCAGCTTGAAAACGCCCTCAAGATCCGCCAGGTGAGAAGAGACCTGGCCCGGGTCAAAACGGTGATCACCGAAAAAGAGGCCGAGCCGAAGGCCTGATGTGGATGAAGGCGGCTGGGGCCGCCGTAGCAGCGAGTAAGCGATGGAGCAGACGAAGAAAACACGAAGCATCAAAACGGGTCGGGTTCTCTCGGATTCGATGAACAAATCGGTGATCGTCGCGGTGGACCGTCTGGTCGAGCATCCACTCTACCGCAAGACCATCCGGCGCACCAGCAAGTTCATGGCTCACGACGAAGAGAACCAATGCCATGTCGGCGACAAGGTGAGGATCGAGGAAACGCGGCCGTTGAGCAAGCGCAAGCGCTGGATCGTCCGCGAGATCGTGGAAAAGGCCAAGGTGTAGGAGACGCCCAATGATCCAGATGCAGACAGTTCTCAATGTGGCCGACAACTCGGGCGCCAGGCGTATCGCCTGCATCCTGCCTTTGGGCGGCGACACGGGCCGCGGGGCGGGTTTGGGTGACATCATCAAGGCCTCCGTCAAAGAGGCCAGCCCCGACGGGAACGTCAAGAAAGGGCAGGTCGTGGAGGCCGTCATCGTCCGAACGCGGCGCGGCAATCGACGGCGCGACGGGTCCTACATCCGCTTCGATGAGAACGCCGCCGTGCTGATCAACAACCAGAAGGAGCCGATCGGTACCCGCGTCTTCGGGCCGGTGGCCCGCGAGTTGCGCGAGAAGCGGTTCATGAGAATCGTCTCCCTGGCGCCCGAAGTGTTGTGAATTCGGAGAGCTGAGAGATGTTGCACATCAAGAAAGACGATCAGGTTCTGGTGCTCGCCGGGCGCGACCAGGGGAAGGAAGGACGTGTTTTGCGCGTTTTCCCCATTCGCTCCAAGGCGGTCGTCGAGAACATCAACATGATCAAGCGCCATACCCGGCCCAATCCGCAGCGCAATATCAAAGGTGGGCTGGTGGAGCGCGAGGCGCCGATCCACCTCTCCAATCTTCTGGTGGTGTGTCGGGAATGCAAAAAAGCCACCCGGGTCGGCTTTCGCGTGCTGGAAGACGGGTCCAAGGTGCGAGTTTGCAAAAAGTGCGGCGCTACGATCGACAAGTAGGGAGCAGGGGAAGAGGTCATGCCCAGACTCAAGGATAAATACCAACAAGAGGTGGTTCCGGCTCTGATCAAGGAGTTCGGTTACGCCAATGTCATGGCGATCCCCAAGATCGAAAAAGTGGTGGTCAACTCCGGTGTGGGCGAAGCGATTCAGAATCCCAAGCTGCTCGATACGACGGCGGAGGAACTGGCCGCCATCACCGGGCAGCGCGCCGTCATCCGCCGGGCGCGCAAGTCGATCGCCGGATTCAAGCTGCGGGCCGGGATGCCCGTGGGCGCCATGGTGACGTTACGCGGCGATCGGATGTACGAGTTTCTGGACCGACTGCTCAACATCGCCCTGCCTCGCGTCCGCGACTTCCGGGGGGTCTCTCCGCGCGCCTTCGACGGCCGCGGCAACTTCAGCCTGGGTCTGCGCGACCAGCTGATCTTCCCCGAGATCGATCTGGGAAGAACGGAACGGCTGGCGGGCTTGAACGTCACCATCGTGACCACGGCGAACAGCGACGAGGAGGCCAAGTTTCTGCTGACCCAAATGGGCATGCCTTTTGCCAAGCGCGAGCCGCGCAGAATGATGGCCTTCTGACGAGATTGAAACCATGGCGAGAAAATCACTGATAGCGAAACAGAAAAAGAGCCCGAAATTCTCCACGCGGCGCTACACGCGTTGCCAGCGTTGCGGCCGGTCGAGAGGCTATCTGCGCAAGTTCGAGCTCTGTCGGATCTGTTTTCGAGAGCTGTCTCTGCGGGGCGAGATCCCCGGTGTGATCAAGGCCAGCTGGTAACGGCGAGCCGATTGCGAGGAGATTTTTAGGATGAGCATGACGGATCCCATCGCCGATTTGTTGACCAGAATCCGCAACGGATTGATGGCCGGCCACGAATCGGTGACAGTTCCTCATTCCAAACTGCGGACCGAGGTCGTGAGGATTCTGCGCGACGAGGGCTATTTGCAGGCTTACGCCGTATCGGAGGGGACACCCTTCTCCGAGATCAAGGTGGTCCTCAAATACGGAAAAGACCGCAAGCCCGTGGTGCGCAGCCTGCAGAAGGTGAGCAACCCCGGACGCCGCGTTTACGCGGGACACAATGAAATCCCGGAAGTGCTGGGAGGGATGGGCATCAACATCCTCTCCACTTCGCGGGGAGTGATGACCGGCAAACAGGCCCGCAAGGAGGGCATCGGAGGCGAGATCCTCTGTCAGGTGTATTGATCAGCCGTCCCGCCGGACGGGTCGAGGTACGTTATGTCACGCGTTGGAAGAATGCCGATCGAAATTCCCTCGAGCGTCAAGATTTCGATCCACGATGATCGGGTCGACATCGAGGGACCCAAAGGGAAATTGCAGGCGCCGGTTCCGCCGGGCATCACCGTCAAACTCGACAACTCGACGATGACCGCCTCTCGGGCCAGCGACGAGAAGGAGTATCGGGCCCTTCACGGCCTGACACGCTCCCTGCTGGCCAACGCCGTCGAAGGGGTCACCGAGGGCTTCAGCCGCGAGTTGGACGTGGTCGGGATCGGCTACAAGGCGGAAATGCGCGGCAAGTTCTTGAGCTTGGCGTTGGGTTTCTCCCACCCCATCGAGTTCCCCGTCCCCAAGGGAATCGAGATCAAGGTGGAGAAAGCCAACAAAAAGGTCAACAACTACGCAGCCACCGTGGTGGTCAGCGGCTTCGACAAGGCCCAGGTGGGTCAGGTGGCGGCCGACATCAGACGGCTGCGGCCGCCCGACGCCTACAAGGGCAAGGGCATCCGCTACGCCGATGAGTTGGTTCGCACCAAGGTCGGAAAGAAGGGAGCCTAGGGACGTTCGGTCCTTTTTGAGTCGAGGAAGAGCCATGGCGCGCAAAATGAGTAGAAATCAACGTCGCCGGAAGATTCACGGCCGAATTCGCAACAAGATCTCGGGTTCGGCGGCCCGTCCGCGACTCTGCATCTTCCGCAGCTTGAAACACACTTACGCCCAGCTGGTGGACGACGGATCGGGCCGGGTTTTGGCGGCCGTTTCCACCCTCAAGCTGGAGGGCAAGAAGCTCAAGAACGGAGGCAACGTGGCGGCGGCCAAGCGGGTGGGGTCGCTGATCGCCGAGTTGGCCAAGAAACAGGGTGTGGAAAACGTCGTCTTCGACCGAGCCGGTTATCTCTACCACGGGCGGGTCAAGGCTCTGGCGGAATCGGCCCGCGAGGCCGGACTGAAGTTCTAGGAGTGCAAATGGCAGCCAAGTTCGAAAGCAACGAAAACGAACTCGTCGATCAGGTCATCGCGATCAACCGCGTGACCAAAGTGGTCAAGGGTGGCAAAAACCTCAGTTTCAGCGCCCTGGTCGTGGTGGGCGATCAGAACGGTCGCGTCGGCTACGGCCTGGGCAAGGCCAAGGAAGTCCCCTCGGCCATTCGCAAGGGCATCGATCGGGCCAAGAAGAGCTTGATCACGGTGCCCTTGAAAGACACCACGCTGCCCCATGCGGTGATGGGTATCTTCGGGGCGGGCAGAGTGATGCTCAAGCCCGGCAAGGCGGGAACCGGCGTCATCGCCGGGGGAGCGGTGCGGGCCGTGATGGAGGCCGCGGGTGTGCGCGACGTCGTCACCAAGGTGTTGGGCACCACCAACCCGCAGAACGTAGTCAAGGCCACTTTCGAAGGGCTGCGGGAGCTGCGCAGTCCCGAGCAGGTCGCCAGAGAGCGCGGCATCGCCGTCGAGGATCTGTGATGGCCAAGAAAACCGCTGCCACCGTCAAAATCCAGTATTACCGGAGTTCGATCGGCCGTCCCCAGCGGCACAAGGAGATCGTCAGGGGCTTGGGGCTGCGTCGTCTCAATCAGGTGGTCGAGCGTCCCGACATCCCGGCCGTGCGGGGAATGGTCAACCGGGTGCCGCACTTGGTCCGGATCATCGAAGGGGAAGAGAAGTGACACTGCAACTACACCGGCTCAAGCCTGGCAAGGGAGCCAACCGCAACAAGAAACGAGTGGGCCGCGGCCCGGGCTCGGGCCTGGGAAAAACCGCCGGGCGCGGAAGCAAGGGTCAGAAATCGCGATCGGGCTATTCCATGCGTCCCGGATTCGAGGGAGGCCAGATGCCCCTCTACCGGCGTCTTCCCAAGCGGGGCTTCACCAACATCTTCGCCAAGAAGTTCGTGGTCATGAACGTGCGCGATCTCAACCGCTTCGAAGAAGGGGCCACGGTCTCGCCCGAGTCGCTGAAGGAATCGGGCTACGTCAAGAAACTGGGGGACGGACTGCGCATCCTGGGTCAGGGAAAGCTGGAGAAGAAGCTGACGGTCCGCGCCCATCATTTCAGCAAATCGGCTCACGAGAAAATCGAAGCAGCCGGAGGCAGTGTCGAGGTGATTGACTGATGGCGGATCTGGGTACGGTTGCGACCAGCGTTCGCAACATCCTCAACATCCCCGATCTACGCAAGCGGATTCTCTTCATGCTCGCCATGCTGGCCGTCTATCGGGTCGGCAGCTGGGTGCCCACGCCGGGTGTGAATGCGGCCGCGCTGCAACGCTTTTTCGAGTCGCAAGCCGGCACGATTTTCGGGTTCCTGGACATCTTCTCCGGGGGCAACCTGAGCCGTCTTTCGATCTTCGCCCTAGGCATCACGCCCTACATCACGGCCTCGATCATCCTGCAGTTGCTGACGGTGGTCTGGCCCTACCTCGAGCGCCTCTCCAAGGAGGGGGAGCTGGGGCGCAAGAAGATCAATCAGTACACGCGGTATCTCACGATCGCACTCAGCCTCTTTCAGAGTCTGGCGACCGCCGTCGCCCTGGAGCGCACGGTGGGCACCGCCGGGCCGGCCGTCGTCCCCGATCCGGGCTGGACGTTCCGCCTGATGACGATGCTGACCCTCACCACGGGCACCGCGTTCGTGATGTGGATCGGCGAGCAGATTTCCGAGCGCGGCATCGGCAACGGCATATCGTTGATCATCTTCGCCGGAATCGTGGTGGGTCTTCCTTCGGCTTCTTTCTCGCTGTGGCGCGATTACATCAACGGCGATCGCAACATCATCGTCATCCTGATTCTGCTGCTCTTGATGGTGGCGGTGGTGGCCGCAATCGTTTTCGTGGAGCGAGGTCAACGGCGAATCCCCATCCAATACGCCAAGCGCGTCGTGGGCAGGAAGATCTACGGTGGGCAGTCGACCCATCTGCCGCTTCGCGTCAACTCGGGCGGCGTGATACCGGTCATTTTCGCGGCCTCGATCGTGGCCTTTCCCTCCACCCTGCAGTTGGTGATTCAGGCGGAGTGGATGCAGACCGTCTCGCAACAGCTGCAACAGGGATATCCGCTCTACAACTTGATCTACATCAGCGGCATCATATTTTTCTGTTTTTTCTATGTCAGCATCATCTTCAATCCCGATGAGGTGGCCGACAATATCCGTAAGTACGGCGGTTTCATCCCGGGAATCCGTCCCGGCAAGCGCACCTCCGAGTTCATCGACCGCGTTTTGAGCCGACTCACTGCAGCCGGCGCCGTCTATCTGGTTCTGGTGTGCCTGCTTCCCGAGTTCATGATCACCGGGTTCAAGGTCCAACCTATCCCCTGGATCGGGACCTGGCTGGACAATTTTCTGATCAACAACAATCTCTCCTTTGTCACCACCGGGCTGGGAGTCAACTTCTACTTCGGCGGCACCTCACTGCTGATCGTCGTCGGAGTGGCCATGGACACGGTCAATCAGATCGAGTCGCAGCTGATCATGCGGCACTACGAAGGGTTCCTCAAGAAGGGCCGGATCCGGGGGAGGCGAGGTTGACGTCGGGCGACGAAGGCGCCTGGAAAAGGCGATTTGTGGTAAAATCCCAGGTTTTGCCGTCCTGATTTCTCCGGCAGGCACGACGCACCATCGGGAAAAGAGATGATTGTTTGCAAAGGCAAGGCGGAATTGGAGCAGATGAGCATGGCCAACCAGATCGTCGCCCGCATTCTGCAGCGTCTGGGATCCATGGTCCGCCCCGGAGTGACAACCGCCGAGTTGGATGAAATGGCGGAGAAGATGATTGTCGAGGCAGGAGGGAAGCCGGCTTTCAAGGGTTACCGAGGCTTTCCCCGGTCGATTTGTGCGTCGATCAACGAGGAAATCATTCACGGCATCCCGAGCGAGAACCGACGTTTGGCCGAGGGCGACATTCTGAGTCTCGATGTGGGCGTTCTCTACAACGGTTATTACGGCGATTCTGCCTGGACCTTTCCCGTGGGAGAGATCAACCAGGAGCTTCAGCGTCTGCTGGATGTGACTCGAGAGGCGCTCTTCAAGGGAATCGATCAGGTGCGGGTGGGCAATCGGGTTTCCGATATTTCGGCGAGCATTCAGCAGTACGTCGAATTGCATGGATTCTCGGTGGTCCGCGAGTTCGTGGGCCACGGGATCGGCCGCAACCTGCACGAAGAGCCGCAGGTCCCCAACTACGGCACGCCGGGACGAGGACCGCGTCTGCTCGAGGGCATGGTTCTGGCCATAGAGCCCATGGTGAACAGCAAGGGACCCGGCTCGCGCATCCTCTCGGATCGATGGACGGCGGTGACGACCGACGGCGGCTTCAGTGCTCATTTCGAGCATTCCGTGGCGGTCACGGACAACGGCCCCTGGATCTTGAGCCGGCTCGAAGAGCCGAAAGTTGCGGAGAGGATGGCCCCATGAAAGTTCGAGCTTCGGTCAAGAAGATGTGTATCAATTGCCGTGTCATTCGGCGTCGCGGAGTGGTTCGGGTGATCTGTCCCAACCCCAAGCACAAGCAACGCCAAGGGTAAGCGGGCAAGAGTTAGAGGTTAGATATGGCACGATTTGCTGGAGTCAACGTACCCGACCAGAAGAGAGTCGAGATCGGCCTGACCTATATCTACGGAATCGGGCGGTCGCGTTCCTTGAGGATCCTGGAGAAAGCGGGAGTCGGCAGGGAAATCAAGGTCCAGGACTTGACCGAGGATCAAGCCACCAAGATCCGAAAGATCATCCAGGACGAGGGGCGCGTGGAAGGGGATCTGCGCAAAGAGACCCAGCTCAACATCAAGCGGCTGATGGACATCGGCTGCTATCGCGGGTTACGCCACCGGCGCGGTTTGCCCGTCAGGGGACAGAGAACTCACACCAACGCGCGCACCCGCAAAGGTCCGAAGAAATCGGGTATTCGCAGAAGAAGGAAGTAAGCTGAAAAATGGCGAAAGCGGGAAAAAAAGGCACGAAGAAGGTCAAGAAGAAGGAAAAGAAGACCGTCGTGCACGGCATCGCCCATATCAAGGCGACCTTCAACAACACGCTGATCAGCATCAGCGACTTGGAAGGCAACGTCCTGGCGACGGCGAGCGCCGGCGGGCAGGGTTTCAAGGGGAGCCGCAAGAGCACCCCGTTCGCGGCTTCGCAGGCGGCTCACCGGGCGGCCTCGACGGCGCGTGATCAGTATGGCATGCGGTATTGCGAGGTGCGCGTCAAGGGCCCGGGCTCGGGCCGCGAGGCGGCTATCCGCTCGATTCAAGCCGCCGGCGTCGAGATCAAGAGCATTCACGACGTCACGCCCATACCCCACAACGGTTGCAGGCCGCCCAAGAAACGGCGGGTCTGAGGACGGATTGAAAGACGGAGGTTTCTGAGTTGGCACGTTATACAGGTCCTGTTTGTCGGCTTTGCCGGCGGGAAGCGACCAAGTTGTTTTTAAAGGGGCAGCGCTGCTATTCGGAAAAGTGCGCCATCGAGAAGAGAAACTTCTTCCCGGGCGAGCACGGCCGAATGATGATTCGACGGCGCAGCCAGAATCTGGGCTACGGACTGCAATTGCGGCAGAAGCAGCGTGTCAAGCGCATTTACGGAGTCTACGAGCGACAGTTCCGGAACTACTTCGCGCGCGCCGCGCGGAAGAAGGGCATCACGGGCGAATTGCTGCTCCAGTTTCTGGAGCGTCGTCTCGACAACACCGTCTACCGGCTCGGCTTTGCCAGCTCGCGCAACCAGGCGCGTCAATTCGTCCGCCACGGGCACATCGACGTCAACGGCCGGAGAGTGAATATCCCGTCCTATCTCGTCAGCCAAGGCGACGAGATCGCGGTGCGGGCGGCCAGCCGCAAGAATGTTCTCATTCAGGGCGCGCTGGAAGAGGTTGTCGGCCGAGGAGTTCCCGACTGGCTCCACCTTCAAGTGGAGGAGTTCAAAGGGCAAGTTCTCGATCTGCCTCGGCGCGAACACGTCAACCTCCCGATAGAGGAGCAGTTGATCGTCGAGTTGTATTCAAAATAACGCCCACCAGCCCCGCGGAGGCGTCTGCAGGGCCATGCCTGCTTGGATTCGGTTGCGGCTCCGGACTGCCGCCGGAGGAAGCGGGGAGCGGCGAATTTGCTTCCCTT
>JBFGHF010000123.1:0-8552 GCA_041578355.1 Acidobacteriota bacterium | reverse complement strand
TTCCGTCAGGCGTTCGCCTTTTTGAGGAGTCTCCAAGGCTTCGCTCAGCTTGAGCAGCCAAAGATGGGAATAGGAGTAATCCCGTCGGACGACCTCGAAGTCGCCATAACGCTCTTCCCTCTTCTTCCCTTCCTCGGAATGGCCGTCCCGGGAGAGAAAGGCGATACTCCCGCCATGGGGCGACCACCGGTATCCACTCACCCCGTTCTCTGCCGCCGTTATGCGCTGGGCCTCGCCGCCGTCGGGCCGAATCAGGAAGAGCTGACTCTTTCCCTCAGATTCTCTGCGAAAAGAGATAAACCTGCCATCGGGGGACCACGCCGGGTCGGACGAACCCGATTCGTTTCGGGTCAACTGGTGGGGTTTCCCCTCATCCACTCGGGAGACCCAAAGTTGGCTTACGTAGGCGTTCTCATCGAAATCGGCCTGACTGACACTGTACACGACCCACTTTCCGTCCGGTGAGATCTCGACCGATCCGAGCGTCCGGATCTTGAGCAGGTCCTCCACCGTCGGAACTCGAGGGGCCGGATCGTCGCCGGCCAACGTCCAAATTGCAAGGCTGAAGAATACGAGAATTTGACGACTCATCGATTGCTTCTCCCGCGGAAAAACGGCAGTACTGGGCCGTGCCGGGGAGATCTTATCAAAGAGCAGGCTCCGAGAGTCGCGCAGAAATTGTGCTACTTACGCGGCTCAGAATCATCCATCCGTTTAGGGGAATTCGCTTATCTGGCTGACAAAGCTGGAAATGAGTTTCGGAGATCACTTTGGACCATCGATACAGTTCGAAATCGTCGGTGCCGATCGCATGCCTGCTGGTAGGGGCGCTGATTTTCATTCAGCCGGTTCTGGGAGCCCCACAGCGACATGAAGTCTTCCGTTGGAGCGGGCAGGTCGCAGGAGTGGAGAGGATTCTGATCCGCGGCGACCAAGTCCAGATCGTTCATGTAGAGGCCCCGGCCCTGCTCTACGAGACCTACTATTTGACTTCGCCGCTGCCGGCGCAACGAACGAAACTCAAGATCAGAAAACTGCGGGGTCGGGGCAAGGTCAAGCTGCAACAGAAACCCTCTGCCAAGAATGGTTTCACGGCTGTCGTCTTCATCAAGGACGGTAACCGCGGCGCGGACGATTACGAGTTTGAACTGAGCTGGAAATCGAAGCCCGCTCCAGCGCCTTCCTTGATCGACCGTGCGGCGCCGGGCGTCTCCATCGGAGTCGACAGCCCTCGTCCTCGTATGACCACCGAGACTGCACCAGTGAACTTCGTGTGGCCCTTGCAGGGAGAGATTCTCTCAAGATTCGGTGCCCCCCGGAGCCACGGGCATCACCAGGGAATCGACATCCGCGGGTCCCGCGGCGAGGATGTCATCGCCGCCCGATCCGGCCGGGTCGTCTATAGCGGCGGAGGATTGAGGGGATACGGAAAGACCATCATCTTGGATCATGGCAAGGGTCTGCGCACCCTGTACGCCCATAACAGCGAACTGTTGGTCAGGAAGGGCCAGAAAGTGCGTCAGGGAGACGTGATCGCTCGAGTCGGGCGCAGCGGTCGAGCCACCACCGATCATTGCCATTTCGAGATTCGCGCCAACCGAAAGACCGTCGATCCCCTCGCCTACCTGCCAGCACGGTGAGGCCAGCACTAAGAGCTTTGGGTTTCCGTCGGAACGAACTCCCAACCGGACTTCGAGCATGGGGTGGAAGATGGGCTTCCGATGCGAAGTCCGCATTGGGGGAGCCTCCCAATCGGACCGGATGATTGCGTGAAACACAGAGGAACCCGAGGCTAAAGGTCGAAATCGAGGACAACTTTGCCGAACTGGCTTTTGTGTTTGAGATGCCGTAGTGCCTGCGGTCCTTCCGATAAGGGAAAGACTCGATCGATGACCGGGCGGAGTTTCCTGCGTTCCAGCAGGCGAATGATTTCACGGTATTCGCTGCGGTTGCTCATGGTTGAGCCCAGGATCTGCAGCTGTTTCCAGAAAATCAGCCGAATTTCGGTTTCGGGGTTCGGTCCGGTCGTGGCGCCGCAGGTCACGATACGTCCGCCCTTGCGGGCTGACTGAAGGCTCTGGATCCAGGTCGAGGCTCCCACGTTGTCGACGACGATATCCACGCCGCGTTTGCCGGTCTCGGCGAGAACTGCACTCACTACATCGGTAGTTTTGTAGTTGTAACCGAAGTCTGCTCCCAAACCTCGTGCGGCCTCGAGTTTGGCGTCGCTCGAAGACGTGACGAAAACCCTACCACCGGCCAATTTCGCGATCTGGAGTGCTGCCGAGGAGACGCCGCCGCCCACGCCGTGGATGAGCACGTCTTCTCCGGGTCGTATTGCGGCCCTCTTGAGCATCCTCCAGGCTGTTTGAAAAACCAGGGAGAATGCCGCGGCTTCCTCTAGAGCCACCCCGTCCGGCACGGGTTCGAGATTCGCCTCGGGGACCTTGAAGAGTTCGGCCATTGTCCCCGAGCCATGCTCGCCGACGAGTCGGAGTCGGATGCAGAGGCTTTCTTCGCCCTGAAGGCAGAACTCGCAGCGTCCGCACCACAGACAAGCGTTGAGCATGACGCGGTCGCCGGGTGAGAAGCGCACCACGTCCCGCCCCACCCGCTTGACGACCCCGGCGCCGTCGGAGCCCGGGATGTGGGGCATTTGGAGTTTGATCCCCGGGATCCCCCGCAGAACGAAGAGATCCAGATGGTTAAATGCCGCCGCTGCCGTGCGGACCACAACTTCGTGGGGCTCGGGCTGGGGAGGTTCAACGTCACCCACGAAGACCTGATCGAGCCCGCCGTGACCTCGGTACAAAAGCGCTTTCATATCCGCAGAATTCTAGCAATGACTCCCTCTGCGGAACAGCCCGTCCCTTTCCCCAAGAACACCCCGTCCCTTTCCCAAGAATGGATTCCTCCGCAGGTCGTCCCTTTTGAAGAACAGCCCGTCCCTTTTCCCAGGAACAGCCCGTCCCTTTCCCAGAAACAGCCTGTCCCTCCCCAAGAACACCCCGTCCCTTTCCGGTTAACCACGGGAACTAGAACAGCCCGTCCCTTTTTGGAACAGCCCGTCGAACAGCCCGTCAAGAACAGGCCGTCCCTTTGATCAGGATTTCCTTTGATCAGGATTTGAGTTCGCGGATCTTGCGGGTGAGGACGGGGGCGATCTCGAGGAGGTCGCCGACGATGCCGTAGTTGGCGATGTTGAAGATGGGAGCATTGGGATCGCTGTTGATCGCCACGATGCATTGGGCGCCCTTCATGCCGACGATGTGCTGGATCGCTCCCGAGATCCCGCAGGCAACGTAGAGCTTGGGCTGGACGTTCTGGCCCGAGCTGCCGATCTGCCGCTCGCGTTCCAACCAGCCGTTGTCGACCACGGGTCTGCTGGCCCCGATCTCGGCGCCCAAGGCTTCGGCGAGGTCGTGAATCAACTGAAGATTCTCCTCTTTCTTGATGCCCCTGCCCACGCCGACGATGATGTCGGCTTTGGTCAAGTCGACACCCCCCTTCATGCCCTCGATGGTTTCCAGGCTTTCGCGCCGCACCTGCACGGAAGCGAGGTCGACTACTCGTGAGGCCGGGGGAGCGCTTCCGTCCTCCAGATCGTCGGAATTGAAGGCGCCGGATTGCACCGTCACCAGCCAAGGATGCCGGGATCTAATGCGAATCTCGGCGTCGATCTTGTTGCGAAACACCTGGCGAACGAAGGTGAAGCCTCCGCCTTCCCATCGGTAGTCGATGCAGTCTGTCAGCAACCCCGTCCCTATGGCTGCAGCAAGCTTGGGGGCCAGGTCGATGTTCTGGTAGATGTGGGCCATCAGCAGGATGTGGGGCGCGTCTTCGGCCAGCACTTGGCTGAGCGCGGCGCAATGACTGTCCGGTTCGTAGGATCGCAACTTCGGATCGGCCACGGCAATGACGGAGTCGAGTTGCTTGCGGCCGACTTGTTCCGCGACGGGACCTGGATCATCACCCAGGATCAAGGCGTGAAGCTCGAATCCGGATTGAGCCGCCATTCTCTGCCCGAGCACCAGGGTTTCCCAGGAGGCATTGCGGATTTCGCCGTTGGTGTGGTCGATAACCACGTAGATTGTTTCGCTCATGAAATGTCCGTCTTCCGTCCTCTGTTTTCCGTCCTCCGAACTGCTCCCCGAAGTCGCAGTTTTCTTCTTTTGTGTGTGGGGACGAAGCTATCTACAGAACCTTGGCCTCGCGCCGGAGCTTGTCGACCAATGCATCCACCGCGGTTTCGGGGGGACCCTCCAAGATCTCGACCTTTGAATCGGTCTCCGGAAAAGCGAGGCTGAGAATTTCCAGTGAGGGCATGTGTTCCCAATCCAGGCCCAGCTCCTCGAGATTGATCTGTCGAATCTCCTTGCGGCGGGCTTGCATGATCCCCTTCAGCGAGGGGTAGCGGACTTTCGAAATACCGGCCTGGATGGTCAGTACTGCGGGAAGCGGAAGCCGGACCCACTGGAACCATCCACTCTCCATTTCGCGCAGCACGCGAACTGTCTTGGCATCGCTGTCGACAGCCACCTCCATGACGATGGTTGCGTGGGGCAGCCCCAGCAAGTCCGCCAGGACGACTCCGGTTTGGGCATAACTGAAATCGTCTGATTGAGTCCCGGCCAGAATCAGATCGAACTCCTCTTTCTCGAGGGCCGCTGCGAGCGCCTTGGCCACGGGGTATGGGGACAAGACCCGGCTCGCCGTGTCGACTACGTGGACACCCCGATCAGCCCCCATTGCCAGTCCCTTGCGCATGGCTTTTTCGGAGCGTTGCGGACCTAGCGTGAGCAGGGTCACCTCTCCTCCAAGCGACTCCTTGAGCTTGAGGGCCTCCTCGAGCGCATACTCGTCGCACTCGTTGATTTCCCAGGTAACATCCGACTCATTGATCCAGTTCTGCCCAGAGCCGATCTGATAGCGAGTATCACGACCCGGTACGTCCTTGAGGCAAGTGACGATTTTCATTTCTTGAACAACCTTTCGAACGCCTCACGGGCGTCCTGGGGTTTTTGCGCGCGGCGGCTGCTGCTCACCGACTTTTCGACCGTGGTCTTGGCCTCGAAGTAGCCGCAATCGTTGCCGGTGTCTTTCGAAGGAATGCGTTTGGGGATGACCTGAGAACACTCGAAGCGGCTCCCTGGATCAAAGTAGGTGCAGTTCTTGCAGGTGTGGAGAGAGGCGCCGCAACCGGGGCAACAACTCGTGTAGTCGATTTCCCTGAGGTTGGGCGGAAGCGGCTTGCCACACATCGCGCAGCGAATCACCTCGCGAAAACCTGTCATCCGGGGGGATCTGGGACCCTCGCGAGAGCTGCGTCTGGGAGCGCGTTTTCGGGAGGTGCGGTCACCGTCGTCGTCCTTATAGCCGCGATGGCGGTATTTCCTGACCATACTGTTTCCTCTTGAAGAAAGTCTTGGATTATCCCTGCTGCTGCGATCTGTGCTCCCCTGCCCATCGCAAGAGACTCCAGCCCGGAAAGCCCAGAGAAGAACTTATTTTCACGCTACAGAGCTGAGCCAGTGGAAGGACAGCCCCTATCTGGATCGTGACTTTCTATTTTGGTGCAAGAGGGCGGTCGCTTTCAAGTCGGCGCCTATCCCCGGTTGATTTCCATGCAAGTCGATTTGACGCCGGAGATGTCCATCGCATCGCGGCCACGGTCGATTCGCCGAATGATCCCCTGCTTGTCGATAACGAAAGTTGTTCGTTCGGCGTAGCCGTTGTCCGAGAGAACACCGTAGAGGCGACTGACTTCACGATCGGGCCAATCGGCTAAAAATCGATACTGCGCACCGATCTCCTCGGCAAATTTCCTCTGACTGGGCTGGGCATCGATGCTGATCGCGAGTACTTCCGTATCCTGCTCGTTGAAAAAGTCGATATCATCCTGATACGACGTCAATTCGCGCCGTCAGCCGCCGGTGAAGGCCAACACGTAGAAAGCGACAACGACGTTCTTGTCACCGCGAAAACTACTCAATCGCACCGACTCTCGATTCTGGTCGACCAGTTCGAAATCGGGCGCCTCGTCGCCGACCTCGAGGGCTTCGGCGGGCTCCGGAACCTCGGCGGCGGGTTCTGCGGGCTCGGGCGTTGACGCGCAGGAAAGGCCGAGGCACAGCGCGAGAGAAGGGAGCGCAACGGGAATCTTGATTTTCGACATGGCAGGATTCTAGTGGACCGATGAGCTGTCTTCAATGGAAACCCCGGGAGATTTCACGCCTGCTTTTTTCGTGATAAGGTGGCCGAGCGGCCCCCCCAAAACGGCACCGGGGAGGCCCCGGCCGATGCGTTCGCCAGTAGCGCTGGTGTCCTGAGTCAGAAGTAGGGTGCATTATTTCTGACTCAGGACATTAAAGAGTCGCCCAACGGAATGAAGATCTACACGAGAAGCGGAGACAAAGGAAAAACCTCCCTCTTCAGCGGCGAGAGGGTTGACAAGGACACCCTGCGCGTCGAGGCTTACGGCACCTTGGACGAGCTGAATTCGGTCCTGGGCTTGGCCCGCAGTTGGTGTCGGGACTCGCGGGTGCTGGATGTGATCGTGGCAACGCAGCATGCGCTGTTCACGGCTGGGGCCGATCTGGCCACTTCGAGCCGCGGGCGCAAGTCTCCGCCGCGGATCAAGGAAGAGAGTTGGCGTGAACAGGAAAAGCGAATCGACGAGTTCGAGCAAGGTCTCCCCCCGCTGAAGCATTTCATCCTCCCGGCGGGAAGCAAGGGCGCGGCCTTGCTCCACATGGCACGCTCGGTCTGCCGACGTGGCGAGAGATTGGTGGTGTCCGTCCAGCGCCAAGAGGGAGACGTGAACCCGGATCTCCTGATTTATCTGAACCGACTCTCGGATCTTCTCTTTGTTCTGGCGCGGGCCGAGAATCTCACCAGCGGAGGGGAGGAAGTCATCTGGAAACCATGACTTTGATTGCGGATGAGAGCGCAACCGCCTGTCCCCACTGCAGGGACACCGGGTGGGTCGTGGAGCAGGACAAGGAGGGCAGTCCCGCCAAACCCTGTCCCCACTGCCGCGGCGCCAGACGAGCCGACAGCCTGCTTTCCAGAGCCGGGATTCCCCCGCGCTTCTTGAACCGAGGGTTTGAGGACTTTCGCCCGATCTCGGAAGACCATCCCCGAGCCCACCGCCTGCAGACCCGCGCCCTGAAAACCAGTATCGAGTTCGTCGAGGGCTTCCCGGCAACCGAAGGGGGGCTCCTTTTCGTGGGTCCCTGCGGAGTCGGCAAGACCCACCTTTCGGTGGCCATCCTCAAGGCGCTGATCGAAGAGAAGCAGGCCAGCGGCCGCTTCGTGGATGAGACCGAGTTGTTGCGCCGACTTCAATACTCCTACAACCCTGGCTCCGTGGAGACCGAGAAAGAGGTGCTCGAACCTCTCATGAAGGCCGATCTGGTGGTCTGGGACGACTTGGGTGCCAGCAGACCCACGGATTGGGTTCGAGAGACGATGCGGACCGTGATCAACCATCGCTACACTCACAACCGGGCCACGATTTTCACCACGAACTGGCCGTTGCTCCCGGCCGAGGGGGGGAAAGGACCGGCCTCACCCGGCGAAGAGACTCTCTCGGAAAGAATCGGGCGTCGGGTCTATTCTCGGATCTTGGAAATGGCTAAACCTGTACGCTTGGACGGCCCCGATTTCCGCATCCAGACCCGCTCCGGTCGTGCGGCGACGACTTCGAAGCAGGAGGCGGAATTCCCCAGCGCCCTGGTTCGCTGCCAGAGGTGCGAGGAGTCGAACGTCACGCGTCTCGGACTGACTCCGGTCAAGAATTCCGAGCGGGGTCCCTTCGTCGAATCGTACTGGCGATGTCAGGGCTGCGGGCATGACTTCCTGGCTCTTTTCTTCCCTGAATCCGAAACGCTCGAGTACCCGGCCAATCCGTCCGAACAGCAGTGAGTCGGGCGGGTTTCGCGATCGGTTCACGAGTGCAGCGGATCATAAGTCTTGAGCCACGGTTCGGCGGCTCTCGCCGACCCATGGCTCAGAACTTGCAACGTGCCGCACTAGTCTTTTCGAGGAGGCTTCGAAGGCCGCATTTCGATTCGGCTGGTAAGGCAACGAGGGTGCCTCTTCAGGGTGTCGATGACGACATCCGCCACATCTTCAGGCGACAGCTTCCAGGAAGAATCGGCGTTGGAACCACTGCCGCCGAAACCCGTATCGACCGAGCCCGGCATGATGTAGGCCACTCGAACGTTGTCGTACCGCACTTCCTGCATCAGTGCCTCGCTGAATCCGGTGAGAGCGAACTTCGAAGCGTTGTAGGCGGCTCCGCCCGGGAAAGCGTTCTTGCCGGCCAGACTGCTGATGTTGACGATGAAGCCTTCTCCGGCCTGGATGAGCAGAGGCAGGGCGTAATGGCAGCAATAAAAAACGCCGTCGAGATTGGTCCGGATGACATTCTGCCAGGAGCGGATGTCCATCTCCTGGACAGGCGAGAACCCTCCCACTCCAGCGTTGTTGATCAGAATGTTGAGGCCGCCCAACTCGCGGCCGGCGAATTCGATCAGTCGGGCCACTTG
>JBFGHF010000122.1:0-8553 GCA_041578355.1 Acidobacteriota bacterium | reverse complement strand
CCCCAGGGCCACCACCGCCACCGGGACCATCAAGGCGGCGATGGGCAGAGACACCGGTTCGAGGGCGAGAATGGCGCTGGTGAAGACGAAAGCGGCCAGGGCACGATGGGCCAGCGGCGACAGTCCCTCCGGCGAAGGCAGGAGCAGCACGATGACGGTCAGTCCCAGGACGATGCCGAAGCGGCTGAAGAGCCGCCCCACGCTCTGAACCACCCGGGGCTGGAGCACACGCAGAGGCTGCAGTAGCGGGCGCGCCTTCTTTGTCTCGGCGGGCGCCGAGGTAGAGGCGTTCCCGATACGCCGCAGCGGCGGCGCCAGCAAAATCGTAGATCCGCGCAGAAAGTTCCCGAGAAAATCGATTATCGCTCCGCCGATCTGGCGCGCGTGACGGTCCTGAAGTTCGCGAACTGCCTGGACGGCCGCCGAACATTGGGGACAGCCCGCCAAGTGGCGCTCGGCCCGCCGGCGTTGCCCGGCCGAGAGCCGACCCTGGACGTAGTCGGCGGCCGCGACGTGAGGGCCGGACGACTCGGCGGTCATGAGCCGCCGTCCTCGCTGCTCACCACCACGGCTTCGTCAATCAGCGCGGCGTTGGGAAGCGAGACCTGGCCGTCGCCGGTTTCCAACACGGATTTGACTGGCCCGATGCTGAGCAGCCGTCCCTGGTGGCGTCCCACCGTCAGCAACTGCCCCGTCTTGAACTCCTCGCGTACGTGGAAGCCCGCCATGATGTTGCGCGCCAGTTCGCGGTTCCCGAGTCCAAAAGCCAGTGCCAGCGACAGCGCCGCCGCCGTGATGACTGCAATGGAAGCGGTCACCAGCAGCGTGGTTTCCACCCCCAGCTGTTCCATGGCCAATATGGAAGCGAATATGATCAGGACATAACGGATCAACTGTCCCAGCACCGGCCCGGTGGACATCCCGGACTGGATCGCAAGCGCCCCAATGGCATCCCCCACAACCCGGGCGATGAGGCTTCCAATCAGGAAGATCACGGCCGCCGCCAGCACGTGCGGCAGATAAGTGACCAGCCCTCCCAGGGTGCCGGTTACGCCGGGCAGTCCGAGACTCTCCACCGCGGCCAGGAGAAAGACCAGCAGGATCAACCAGTAGATGAGTCGGGCCAGAATCTGCGAAACCGACGATTGCCAACCCACCTTTGCCAGTGCCTCGTCAGCCCCGGCCCGTTCCGCCAGTTTGTCGATTCCGAGTCGCCGCAAGATCCCGGCGACCGAGAACTGGGCAAGGCGCCCAATCGTCCAACCCAGGACCAGGAGCAGCAACGCACCCAGAAGATTCGGCACCCAGACAGCGATCCCGTCCAGGACTTCTCCTCGTAGCCGGGTCCATATCTCAGAGTCCCATGGCATGAGATTGTCCTTTCGAAAGAAGTTATTGACGGAGAGACTCTAGCAGGGTGAGATTGGCGCCGCAAAACCAGTCGGTTCTACTGTTTCTAGGGAGCGGCCTCAAGCGCCGAGCGCCTCGCAAGCCAGTTCGTAATCGGTAATCGTTGGCGTGAATCCGTCGGACTTGTGATGGATCCCCAGACGGCATCGCGACGTTCAAGGCCGGGGGGGGTGCCCATCCGCTTCTTTGCGAAAGCTCCTGATGCGAACAGGTGAAGTTGTCCGGTAACGCCATCGTCACGATGCCGTAGAACTCAGAAGAAACCTCTCTCGCGGCCGACGCTCTCGGTAAGGGTGGCGACTCGCGCTGCAGTCGATGCCGGGTCGAGTGTCTTTCCGCCCATCTGGCAGCCAACACCCTTCTATGACAGGTTTCCGATCACCTGCCGATGCCGTAAAGAGAATCGTCGCTTCGGAGCAGAACGTATCCGCGCGAGATCGCCGGCGAAGCCAGGAAACGTCCGCTGAGCTCGTTCCGGGCGATCACTTCGGGCTGGCGTGCTGCCCTCAACACGAAGGTCGTGCCGGTTTCACTGACCAGGTAGACTTTCCCGTCCCCGGCCACCGGCGAAGCGAAGAAGACGCCGTCCAGCCGCTGGCGCCACAGACGATCGCCGTTGGTCGCTTCCGCACAGGTGACGACACCGACTTCGTTGGTCATGTAGAGCAGACCCCGATAGTGGACGACGGAGGGCACATAGGAAGCTCCGCTCGGCGTTCTCCACAGAATGTGGCTGCTGGAGACATCGCCCCGCCCACCCGGGCGGATCGCCAGAAAGTCACTATTGCGGTACCCACGACTCATGTAGATGACGCCGTCGTAAAAGACCGGGGTGGGAATCGGCGTCTGACGCGGGTTGCCGGCATGCCACAACAAGTGGCCGGCAACGGGATCGTAGGCGTCGATCCGCTCGCTCGAGTTGACGATCAGCTCGTCTCCGCGAGGCCCTGCGACGACCAAGGGTGTACTGTGAGAGATCCGGCCGCTACCGCGGTCGATCCTCCAACGCTCCTCGCCGGTCAGCTTGTCCAACGCCACCAGGTAGGAGAGCGGAGAATGATCGCAGAGCAAGATCAGCAGGTCGCCGTAGAGGACGGGCGAGCTCCCGTGACCCCACTGGTTCTGGAAGGGGCCGTACTCGAGGCCAAGATGACGTTGCCAAAGCACCTTGCCGTCTATGTCCAATGCGACCACCTGTCCGTTGCCGAACCAGGCGTAGATCCGCTCGCCGTCTGTGGCGGGCGTGGGGGTGGCGAGGTTGTGTTTCTCATGTAAGAGGGGAGACGTCCCGGCGGCCTGCACTCGCTGCTCCCAAAGCCGCTGTCCATCGGTCAAGCCAAAGGCTTGGATGACCAGTTCGACGGCTCCGGCAGCCGGCTCCGTCTCCCGGCTGCGTCCTCCGATCGGTTCTTCGCGGCGGGCGAGATCACGGTCGTCCCGTGCCAGGCGGGGATGGCTTCCCGGTCGGGACGGGGCTTCGCCGACCTGTGAAGTGACAAAGACGCGGTCGGCCCGGACGATCGGAGACGAGGCTCCCAGCCCGGCCAGCGACACACGCCAAGCGACGTCGTCTTCACTCCAACGGGTCGGCAATCCGGTCTCGGAAGAAACCCCGCTGCTGGACGGCCCTCGCCATTGAGCCCAGTCCTCCGCCACCGTAAGGGAAGAAAAGGAAAGGGCAAGACACCCGGAAATCAGAATCAGCTTTCCAACCCGGTTGGCGCCTCGAAGACTCACACGCTCAGTATAACCAGACGCGTGGCGTCCCAAGGCATGACGCCGAAGAGCAGACCGCTCATTGAAAGGGGCCGTCCACCACGCTCTCTGGCAGCTCTGAGCGATCTGTCGCTTCCCGGGGTCGGGCTTCTGGTGTTCGGTTGTAATGATTCGTCTGGTCGCGAGACAAATCATGAGTCGACCTGTGTGTGAAGGTCAGGAGGAATTCGATGTCTTCGTACGATCGTCTCATTCTGTTCTCGCTCTTGTTCTTGGTCGGCTTCACCTCTGGCACATCGGCTCAAACGGAGCTTTCCGGCCAGCTCACGAACGGTTCCTATTACGCGATCGTCGTACCCGACGGATGGAACCCGGCGACGGGCTGGTGATCTGGAATCACGAGCTTGCCCTGGCCCCCGTCGAGCCCAACCCGGATCTGGGTCCGCTCGCGGAAGTCCAATTGTCCGAAGGCTATGCGGTTGCGGCCAGCAGCTACAGCCAATCGGGCTGGGCGTTGTTTTCCAGCGCGGAGGACCTCACTCTCTTTGCTGGACCAATCGGGCCAGTCTCTGGCCGCAACTTCGACCGTCCTGGCGCCTGAAGCCCGGACGTCCATGTTCGTGACCCAGCATTTTGCCGGCGCGATCACGTCGGACTTCAAAGGAGCTGTTCTGATCGAGGCGGTCAACGGCCGGTTCGCCGTAGTCGCACTGGAGCTGGGAGCCCAGCCGGGTCAATTCACGACGCTGCCGGTGAGTGCGGTCCGGTAGGCCTGCGGACGGAGGCAGTACCTGGTCGCCGCCGGCTCTGCCATCTTCGCGTTTCACACCGTGCCTCTGAACTTCGGACAGCTGGCTGGCTCCGACCGCCCTACAGACCTCCGCCCAATCGGTCCGACGCGGCGTAGAAAATCTCCGTCAGGTCGCGGTCGCCGACGCCGGAGCGTTCGCGGCCGGTGCGGACAATGACGACGCCGTTCTTCGGGGAAACGTAGATGAACTGGCCGAAGCGGCCGATCGCCGAATAGTCCGGGGGGCCACTGGGGCGCGCGATCAGCCACCAGCCCGTGCGGTAGCCCCACTGGCGGCCGTTGTACTCATCGAGCTGCGGCGGGTCCGGCCAGTGGGTCGAGCGGTGATGCCAGTCCTGGGCGATCAGCCGGAGGTCGCCGACAAAGCCGCCGTCGAGCATCATCCCACCGAAACGCACCAAGTCACGGCCGGACGCCACAAAGCCGCTCTCGAGCATCGGAAATCCCTCGTAATCGGTCGACCACAAGGCGTCGTTTTCGGTGCCCAGCGGCTGCCAGACCTCACGCTCGAACAGCTCTACAAGACCACGGTCACTGCGCCGTTCCAGCGCAAGTCCCAGGAGATTGGGGTTGTAGTCGTTGTAGCGAAAATGGCCCGGTTCTGATTCGACCCGCGTGTGCTCCAAAACAGTAGTGCGCATGTCGTTGGTGTAGTAGATTAAGGGCGGGTCTTGGTTGATGAACGGGAAGTCCACAGAGGGATCGAATGCGAGTCCCGATTTCATGTCGAGCAGGTTCCCCAAGGTGATCCTGGCGAAGCCGGGATCGCGCGCTGCGAGTTCGGGGAGGTAATCCGTAATCGGGGTTTCCAAGTGCCCCAACCGGCTGCGGGCGACAGACCCGCCGAGCAACACGGAGAAAACTGATTTGGAAACCGAGAAAACGGCTTGCATCGCCTGTTCGCTGGACCCGTTGTAGTACTCTTCGAGGAGCAGTTCGCCGTCCTTGAGCACCAGCAGTGCCGTCGAGCCGATGCTTGTCATGAACCTGTTCAGATCGTGCACCCGCGGATGGGCCTGGAACGCGGTTTGCGCGGGGCGGCTGTCGACAGCGCGCCGGATCGGCCGGGGCGAAGGGGAGGCGCTGACAGGCAGCGACGGCTTCCAGCGGAAATCGTCGAAGTCGGAGTCCTGCTTGAGCAGAACGCGTACGACGAAGTCCAGCGGGTAGTGAAGGTGAAGGATCGCAAAGCCTAGGACGACGACGATGAGACCTCCCAACAGCAGTTTTCTCGTCATGGCAATGGAGAACGACCGGGCTCGAGGTTTTGTTCATGCCGGCCGTCTTCAAAAGCAGTGACGGGGCGCGAAGAGGACGGTCACTACCGGTTTGAGTGCCTTTGTCGCAGCCCGACGGCGCCATCATGGAACGATTTATGGTTCGCCCCCCTCCCGATTTTCACCTGTCCTGCAAGGGTCGGCTTCTGTCCATGTCACGGGGAGGGCATTTACAAAAAACGCAACCTTGTCACTGCGACGCCTTCTAACAGAAGAGGGCTTGTCGGGGACGGGGAAAGCGTCCTGTTTCCCTCAACGAGAAGCGGGAAGAAAGGTAGCCGGCAACCGGCGAGACTTTCACGTGACCAAGTGATCGGAAGACGGTCGGATTGGAGTTTGAGGTTTATGAAGGACACCGGAGCGACGGCTGGACTAACTGCTGTGAGTCTGTTTCTTCTTCTTTTATTGCCGGCCTGTCAGGGTCTTCCGACGCCCGATTCTCCGGCTTCAGGGGGAAGAGGGACGGACGCTGGCGACCTGGAGCCTGAGGTCGCCTCCGTAAGACTACCGAAGTTTGAGGACTACCCGGTGACCGAGATCTTCACCGGCAAGCCGGCCGATGTGGATCTAGCCAGCCATCCCGAGGCTCGCAGATTTCGCACACGGCTGAGAGAAACTTTTACTGACGATACCCGGTTTGCGGGTCACTACCGTATCGTCCGGATTGGCTGCGGCACGACCTGTCAATCAATCTGGGCCGTGGATCTCCGGGACGGAAGCGTCCATTTTCTTTTTACGGCGAGCGTAGGCGTGGTCTTTCGTCCCGACAGTCGCCTGATCGTGCAGAACGACCCGGCCTACTATGAGGGCCTGTTGGAGGAGGTGCCCGTGGCGGAGGTCGAACGGCTGATGGAGCTGTACGGCCCGCCACAGTTCTGGGTGGAAAACGAAGGAGAGTTTGAGCAGATCGCTTCACGCGAATTGCGACTCGATCCCCAAGCGAAGAAGATCGTTGCGGCTTTCGCGGGGCGCTCTTCCGAGAGCTGGCAATGCAGGAACGACCTGGAGGTGCGTTGCTTCGAGGGGAGTTGTGAAGCGGAGACGGGAGACGCCTTCACGCCGATGAGTGTCAGCTTCACCGACTCGGGAGCCATGAGCGTGTGTGCCTATTCGGGCTGTTGGGAGGGCAGCGGAGAAATTGTGCGGAGCGGAGGGTTTCTCGTGCTGATCGGTCATCAGCTCGAATTCTCCACGTCTCCAGGATCGGAATCGGCAAAAGAAGACATCGTCATCGTTATCGACCGGACGGATGGGATCGCGACGCTCAAAGCGGGGCAATTCGCTCATCCACTTCGATGCACTCAGGCCGCTTGAGGGGTCTTCGAAAGCCACTTGAGGGAGGACCAGCCGCAGTGACCCCACAGCGTGCCTGCCAACGCCCTAAAGTCCGGAGTTCTGGCGATCGATGCTGCCAACGCTCGGTCGGCAGCTGAGATTCGTGGTTTTGGGATGGACCTGAAGCTGACTACGTTGGCGGGTATGCCTGGCCCGGTGTAACCTCAGGGGCCAGCCATGAAGGTCACTTTGATCGCGGCGCTCGTCCTACTGGCGGTCTTCTACGTAGCGGTGCTGGTGAGGACTGTGCGCCGAACCCGCGCAACCGCGCCCGCGGAACCCGGCGGGGACGAGCGCTGGCTTCCTACGCCACTGCAGGCGCTGATCGGATTCGTCACCAACTTCTTCGACACGCTCGGCATCGGCAACTTCGCGCCCACCACGGCGTGGTATCGCTACGCGAACCTCGTGCCCGACGATCTCATTCCGGGCACCATCAATGTGGGCCACACCTTGCCCGTGATGCTGATGGCCTTTCTCTACATCCAGATCGTCGAGGTCGAGCCCGTCACGCTGATCAGCATGATCGCATCCTCGGTTGTGGGAGCCTGGTTCGGCGCCGGAGTCGTGTCGGGGTTGCCGAAAAGGCGAATTCAGCTCGGCTTGGGAGGAGCGCTGGTGGTGGCTGCTGTGCTGCTGACAGCGTCTCAGTTCGGTCTGATGCCCGAGGGCGCCCGGGCGCTGGGCCTTGAATGGCCGCTGCTGATCCCGGCCTGCCTGACGATCGGGGTGCTGGGCGCCCTGATGACGATCGGCGTGGGGCTCTACGCGCCTTGCATGATCCTCGTCAGCTTCATGGGGATGAACCCGGTGGCGTCCTTTCCTATCATGATGGGCGCCTGTGCCTTTCTGATGCCTGCGGCGAGCACTCGCTTTCTCCTCTCCGGCAGGCACCGGATGCGGGCAGCCCTGGGTCTGACGCTGGGCGGTCTTCCGGCCGTTTTGATTGCGGCTCTGCTCGTCAAGTCGCTTCCCCTCTACACCTTGAAGTGGCTGGTCGTCGTCGTGGTGCTCTTCACGGCCGTGCAGCTCTTGCGCTCGGCGCTGGCGCCCCCGGCCGACTGATCGGGTTTCGGCTTGAGGAAGGCAGCAGTCCTGCGGAACTCCGTCACGCAAAGACCACACGACTCTCCATCAGACACGGAACCAACCCGAATTCCCCGGGGAGAGCGGATGTCTTCTTGGAGCCAAGTCGATTAAATTGGACGATATGAAAACTCGGAATCTTCTGCTTTCGGTTCTCCTGGCGGGAATCGCGGCGTCGTCGATCGCAGCTCAGCCTCAGTCCATCACTCCCGCTCCGGAGCGGCAGCGGGGAGAGGGACCCTTCGAGCGTCTGATCCTGCGCGGAGCCACCCTGATCGACGGAACGGGGGCGCCACCCATCGGACCGGTGGACATCGTGATCGAAAACTCCCGCATCGTTCGCATTCAGAGCGTGGGCAACCCCGGCGTCCCGATCGATCCCGAGAAACGCCCCGCCGCGGATGAGAACACTCGCGAGTTGGACCTGGACGGGCACTACCTGTTACCCGGTTTCGTCGATCTTCACGGCCACATCGGGGGTGTCCAGCAGGGAACTCCGGCCGAGTACGTTTACAAGCTCTGGATGGGACACGGGATCACCACCATCTGCGATCCCAGTACGGGCAACGGCCTCAGCTGGGTGCTGGACCAGAAGATGAAGAGCGCAGCCAACCAGATCACGGCGCCGCGCATCCTCGCCTATCCGGCCTTCGGCCTGGGCCACGAAGGACCCATGTCGACCCCCGAGATCGCCCGCCGGTGGGTCAATCAGGTCGCCGACGAGGGAGCCGACGGAGTCAAGTTCTTCGGCGCCCGGCCCGACATTATGAAAGCGGCCATCAGCGAAGCGCGAAGCCGGGGACTGCGGACCACCACCCACCACGCCCAGATGAACGTGGCTTGGCTCAATGCGCTCGACTCGGCCCGCATGGGCCTGACCTCGATGCAACACTGGTACGGACTCCCCGAAGCCCTCTT
>JBFGHF010000121.1:0-8559 GCA_041578355.1 Acidobacteriota bacterium | reverse complement strand
ATCACGATTCCGCCGCCGCCCTGGTGGTGGACGGAGAGATCGTGGCGGCCGCGCAGGAAGAGAGATTCACGCGCAGGAAGCACGATCACGAGTTTCCTCAGCACGCCATCGACTACTGCTTGGAAGAGGCGGGGATCGACGCGGAAGAGATCGACTTCGTCGGCTTTTACGACAAGCCCTTCTTGAAGTTCGACCGTCTGCTCGAGACCTACTTGGCCTTCGCCCCGAGGGGATTCCGATCCTTCCTCAAGGCCATGCCCTTGTGGCTGAAACAGAAGTTGCACCTGCCCCGCGAAATGAACCGCGGCCTGAAAGGCCTCTACAAGAAGCGCTACGTCTTCACCGAACACCATGAATCGCACGCCGCCAGCGCCTTCTTTCCCTCTCCGTTCGAGGAGGCGGCGATCCTCACCTTGGATGGCGTGGGCGAATGGGCCACGGCCACCCTGGGCGTGGGGAATGGCAACCGAATCGAGTTGACGCACGAGCTGCGCTTCCCCCATTCCCTGGGCCTGCTCTACTCGGCGTTCACCTATTTCACGGGATTTCACGTCAACAGCGGCGAATACAAAATGATGGGATTGGCTCCCTACGGCGAGCCCCGCTATGTCGACCTGATTCTGGAGAAGCTGCTCGATCTCAAAGAGGACGGTTCCTTCCGACTTGATCTGTCCTACTTCAACTACTGCCAGGGGCTGACCATGACCTCGTCCAAGCTGGATCGGCTCTTGGGGCGTCCGCCGCGTCGGCCCGAATCGCCCCTCACGCAACAAGACATGGACATCGCCGCTTCGATCCAGAAAGTCACCGAAGAAGTGATGCTGCGCTCGGCCCGCCACCTCCATCGACTGACCGGTTTGAGCAACCTGTGCATGGCGGGCGGAGTGGCGCTCAATTGCGTCGGCAACGGGCGGATCCTGCGCGAGGGGCCTTTCCGCGATATCTGGATTCAGCCAGCGGCCGGCGACGCGGGCGGAGCCCTGGGCGTGGCGCTTTTCATCTGGCACCAGCTCCTCGACCATCCGCGTAGCGCACCGGCTCCCGACTCCCAGAATGGATCGTTGCTGGGTCCCCGATTCTCGGAGCAGCAGATCGAGGAGTTTCTCGACGCCGCGGGAGCACGCTATCGCCGTGTGGAGGACGAAGATGCGCTCTGCCGGGAAGTTGCAGGGCTGATCGAGTCCGGCCTGGTGGTGGGCTGGATGCAGGGCCGGATGGAGTTCGGTCCGCGCGCCCTCGGGGCCCGCAGCATCCTGGGCGACGCCCGCAGCCGCGAGATGCAATCGGTGGTGAACCTCAAGATCAAGTTCCGCGAGTCGTTCCGCCCCTTCGCCCCTTCGGTGCTGCAGGAGCGGGTGAGCGACTATTTTCAGATGGAGCCCAATCAGCCCAGTCCTTACATGTTGTTGGTGGCGGGCGTCCAACCCGACAAGCGGCTTTCTCCCGACGGCGACCGCGAGCTGGAGGGGCTGGACAAGCTGCAAGCCGCCCGGTCGCTGGTCCCCGCCATCACTCACGTCGATTACTCGGCCCGCGTGCAGACGGTGGACCCGGTGCGCTCGCCCCGCTACCATCACCTGATCCGCGCATTCGAGGAGATCTCGGGATGCCCGGTGGTGATCAACACCAGCTTCAACGTGCGAGGCGAACCGATCGTCTGCACTCCTGACGACGCCTACCACTGTTTTATGGGAACCAACATGGATGTCCTGGTGATGGAGAACTTCCTGCTGTTGAAGAAAGAGCAGCCGGGTGCAGCCGTGATCGATCAGCAGGAGTATTTGTCGAGGTTCGAGTTGGATTGACCGTGACGCAGCCTTCCAGGCTGCGCTCTTGTGGTTTCGGGAGCGCTGGCAGGGAGGTACGTTTTTTAGGAGCACAGGCAGGATGCCTGCGCCACGGTTTAGAATGACGCTGTGATCGAGATCAATCGCAACCCCTCGCGGCGCGAGCTTTTCTGGTTCGGGATCCTGCTCGCCGTCTTCGTAGCGCTGGCAGGGTTGATTCTGCGCTTGCGGTTTGATCTCCCCCGGGCGGGGGAGTTCGTCTGGGGCGTCGGCGCCGGCCTTCTATTCGTCTACCTCATCGCGCCGCCCTCGCGGAAGCTGATCTATCTGGCCTGGATGTACGCCGTTTTCCCCATCGGATGGGCCGTCTCCCATCTGCTCCTCGCCCTGATTTATTATTTGGTCCTGACCCCGATCGGCTTGTTGATGCGGGTGCTGGGACATGACGCCATGAAACAGAAGTTCGACCGTCAAGCTCCTACCTACTGGGAGCAACATCGCCCGGCCGAACGGGAACGCTATTTCCGCCAGTTTTGAAGGGAAAGCCGATGTCCTCACCCGATCGACGAGACGAATTCCTGGCAGAAGCGGAGCAATCGCAGCCGGGCCTGGTGGGAGAGTTCGTCGCCTTCCTCCGCTTCAACAAGAAGTGGTGGCTCACGCCGATCATCCTGGTCCTGCTGTTGGTGGGACTGCTGGTGGTGCTGAGCAGCACCGCGGCGGCGCCGTTCATCTATACGATTTTTTAGGTCTATGGGTCTCGAGATTCGAAGTGGTCGTCCCGGATTCGGGGTCAGGAACCGACCTTCGACTTGGCGCTGCGGGCTTCCGGCACTCCGTCCACGAAGACCAGTAGTTTTTCCGGGTGCGGCCTGACCCGTTCCCCGGGGGTGACGATGCCGATCAGATTGAGCGGATCGGCCGCGGAGATGCGCACCACTTCCCCGCCGCCCTTGGCTCGCTTGACGGTGCGCAGGGCGTCGACGGCCTCGGGGAGGGCGAACTGCTCGCCCGCGAATCCCGAAACGAAGCGGCCTCCGCGAATCTGTCCTTGGGCTTCGAGGCGCCGGTAAATCATCAGCAGGTCGCGCCAGGGGGGCGCCAGCGTTTCCTTGTAGAGCAGATCGCGAAACATCACGCCCCAGCGATTCAAGAGCTGTCGGGCCAGCGGCTCCAAATCGAAGCTGGTCGGATCTTCCTCGCCGTTTTCCTCATTCGGGCCGGGATGTTGCAAAAGAGTCCAGCGGCCCTGGGAGAGGCTTTGGCGGCGCAAGAACTTGCGCTTGGGATGGCGATTGCCGCCCAGCCGTTGCTTGGGATCGATGAGAGCGCGCAGGTTGGCGAACCCGTCCGCGCTAACCAGTCCCTCGGCCACCAGTTCCCAGAGTCCTGTCTCGACTTCGATGGGCAGCCGCTTGGTGAGTCGGACCAGGTCCTGAAAAAAGCAGGCGCCCCAGCGGCGCAGCTGTTCGTGGACTTCTCGCGCGGGATGAGAAAGCCTCTCCTGTCGAGGAGGCGAATCCCCGTCCTGGCTGCGGATTCGATGAGCCCACTCGAAAAAGGCGGGCATTTCCCGACGTTTGAAGAAGGCGACCGGCGCGATCCGGGTGGGGCGGGCCCGCCGACCCGTCGAACCGTTGCCGCCGCCCCGGGAGAGTCGCCCCCAGTTGACCCGACCCGACAGGCAGAGCTGATCCAGAAGATCAGGCAGGTAGTCGCTCACCCGGGCGGGGAGGACGAATTTCTCCCAGGCCGCCGAGGCGGACTCGAAGCCCTGCAGTTGATCCAGCACCATGGCCAGCCCGCGCTCTCCGTGAAGTCGCGTTCCCGGGGCGACATGCTGCCAGCGAAAAAGAAAGCGCATGAAGACGGCCTGGCTGACGGGCTCGATCTCGCGTCTCAGGCGTCCCACGGTGAGGCGGTGAATGCGGGCCAAAAGACGCCGGTCGCACCACTCCAGCTGGGTTGCGCCGGAACGGAATGAACCCCGCAAGATCTGACCCTGCGCTTCCAGGCGCAACAGTCCCGCGTCGACGCGATCTTCCTCGAGAGCAAGGACTCGGGACAGCTCGGCGGCTGTCACCGGCCCTGTGTTCTCCAGACGGCTGCGCAGCAGTTCAACGACTGCTTGATCTTCATCCAGTTTGGCGTCGCGCCGCCACTGAGCGGCTTCGATTTGCGGGCCGGGCTCCGGATCGAAATCAGCCTCCGGATAGATCCGTCGACAGAATCCGACCCGCTCGGCAGCGACTAGGAAATCCGCCGAGGAGACGCGCATGCGCAGCGCCCGGGACTGCTCCACCAGGACTTCGACGGATTCGCGGCAATCTTCCAGTTCCTTCTTGGCAGCCACCCCCAAGGTGAGCAGGGCGTCGTGCACTTCGTCCACGTCGCGCAGCAAGGGCCAGGCCTCATCGCGCACTTGGTCTATGGCCTTGGGGTCGAGGGCCGCCAAATCTCCGCTCTCGGCAGGCAGCAGGGTCCGGCGGGTCTGTACGGCACGGGTCCGCCGTTCTTCCAGAGGCGCGTCGTCGAGATAGGCGTAGGGGTTGGCGTTGAGGATCTCGTGACAGAGCGGGGAAGGCTCCCGCGTGTCGATGGCGTGACAGCGGATCTCTCCTGCTTCGATCCGTCGCAGCACCCCGGCCAGCCCCTTCAAGTCCATGGCTTCGGTCAGGCAGTCCTTGACCGTCTCGCGGACCAGGACATGGTCGGGTATCTCGATGTCGCCGTGGATGTGCTCCAGACAGGCAGCCTGCTCGGGAAAGACGGCGGCCAGCAGGTCGTCGGAGCGCATCCGCTGCAAAGGGGGCGGGACTTTGCGGCCCCCGGCGAAGCGCAGGACCGCCAGCGCCCGGCTCGCGTTCCAGCGCCACCGCACCCCGAAAACCGGGACCGCCAGCATGGCCTGAATGAGGACTTCGCGCAGGCTGCGGTGATTGAGAAACGAGAAAACGCTGTCGAGCGGAAAACTGTGTTGATCGCTGAGCGAGATGACGATGCCGTTCTCGGTGGCTGCCGCCTGCAGTTCGAAGTTGAAGGAACGGCAGAAGCGCTTGCGCAATGCCAGCCCCCAGGCTTTGTTGATGCGGCCTCCGAAGGGGGCATGGATGATGAGCTGCATACCTCCGGCCTCATCGAAGAAACGTTCGGCCACGACGCACTGCTGGGAGGGAATCGCACCCAACGCTTCCACACCCGAGCGCACGTAGAGGACGGCCTGCTCGGCGCCGCGCTGCTCGAGCCCGCATTCGTCCTGCAGCCAGGTGACGGCCTGGCTCGGCTTCATCTCGGCGATCCGCACCCTCAAGTCGGAGAGGGCGGCGGAAAGCTCGTCGCTGCGGGCCGGGGCTTCGCCGCGCCAAAAGGGCACGGTGGGCGGCGCTCCGTGTGCATCCTCGACCCGGACGACACCCGATTCGACGCGGCGGATCCTCCAGGAGGTGTTCCCCAGCAGAAAGATGTCTCCGCGGGAACTCTCCACCGCAAAGTCCTCGTCGAGGTCCCCCACGATGGTCTCGTCGGGATCGGCTTTGACGAGGTAGTTGGCGTTGTCGGGGATGGCGCCGCCCGAAGTGATGGCCGCCAGCCGAGCACCTCTGCGTCCCCGGATCTTGCCGTGGACCCGATCGCGGTGGATGTAGGCGCCGCGGCGTCCCTTGCGGGTCGAAATCCCTTCCGCCAAAAGCGTCACGACTTCATCGAACGACTCTTCATCGAGTCTCTCGAAAGGCATGGCTCGCCGGACCAGCTCGAAGAGTTCCCTCTCCTCCCATTCGCGACTGGCGGCCGCGGCCACGATCTGCTGGGCCAGGACGTCAAGCGGGGCTTCGGGGATCGGGATGCGGTCGAGTTGGCCCTGCCCAATGCCGTGAACCACGGCGGCGCACTCGAGCAGCTCGTCGCGGGTGGTGGCGAAGAGACGGCCTTTGGGGGTGGCTCCGCGCCAGTGTCCCGAGCGTCCGATTCGCTGCAGGGCCAGCGCAATGGAACGAGTCGATCCCAATTGGCAGACCAAGTCGACGGCGCCCACGTCGATTCCCAACTCCAGCGAGGCTGTCGCCACCACCACCTTGAGTTGGCCGAGCTTGAGCCGCCTCTCCGCTTCCAGGCGCGTCTCTTTGGAAAGGCTGCCGTGGTGCGCCGCCACGTCCTCCTCACCCAAGATCTCACCCAGTCGGTGCGCGGTGCGCTCGGCCAAACGCCGCGTGTTGACGAAGACCAGCGTGGTCCGATGCGCTCGGACCAGTTGGGCGATTCTCTGATGGATCTCTTCCCATGCCTCGTGGCTGGCCACCGCGCCCAACTCGCTGCCAGGGACTTCCACTCCCACATCCATCTTGCGGCGGTGCCCTACGTCGATGATATGGACCTCGCGGCCCCGACCCCCGAGGAAACGGGCGATCTCCTCGATCGGCTTCTGGGTGGCGGAGAGTCCGATCCGCTGGAGCGGTTTTTCCGTCAACGCCTCCAGCCGCTCCAGCGACAGCGAAAGGTGCGAGCCGCGCTTGTCGCGCGCCAGGGCGTGGATCTCGTCGACAATCACGGTTTCGATGTCCTCGACCACCTCGCGGCCCCGGACGCTGGTAAGCAGGATGAAAAGAGTCTCGGGCGTCGTCACCAGGATGTGAGGCGGCCGTTCGATGGTCATGCGGCGCTCGTGAGCCGGTGTGTCGCCGGTCCGCACCTGGGTTCGGATCTCGGGCAACTCGAGACCCTGTTCCCGAGCCAGCTTCCGCATCTCTTCCAACGGCTCGAGCAGGTTCTGGCGGATGTCATTCGCCAGCGCCTTGAGCGGCGAGACGTAAAGGACGCGGGTCCGGTTCTCGAGTCCGCCGTTGAGACCGCGGCGCACCAGGGCGTCGATGGCGCTGAGAAAAGCGGCCAAGGTCTTACCCGAACCCGTGGGCGCGGCGATCAACACATGTCCGCCCTGTTGAATGGCGGGCCAGCCCGCCTCTTGGGGTTCGGTGGGCTCCCCGAATCGCTGTTCCAGCCAGGTTCTGACGACGGGATGGAAGTCGATGAGGCTCATTGGGGAATCATTATAGGTCTATAGGTCCATTGGTCTATGGGGCCATTAGTCCGAAAGCTCGAACTTCTCATTTCTCAGCTCTCACATCCTCGTTCGCGATGTTCGCAGTTCGGCGTTTTGGCTTCTTGTACCGCCCGGACAAGAAGTGAGAAACGGTTAAGTGAGATGTTCGAGATTCGATTGCGCTGAAAAAGGGGAGCTTGGGGATCACAGCAGCACGGGAACGCCGCCTTCCAGGCAGCAACGCCCGGCACGCCGGGCGCGGGACGCCCGGATGCCGGCAAGGATGCCGGCGTTCCCGCACCTCGCGACTTTTTCAGCGGAATCGAGATTCGTGCGAAATCGGGGGCGAGAATTCCACTGCGGAGGACGCGGAACCGCAGAGCCGCGCAGAGATGGCAAGTGCCTCGCAGCCGGCTCCCTACCCCAGCCTCATGGCGCTCGAGCCCAGCCACATCCCGCCGTCGACGACCAAATTGTGCCCGGTGACGTAGGCGGCGGCGGGCGAGAGCAAATAGAGGATCGCCCAAGCGATCTCTTGCCTTTTGCCCAGACGTCCCAGAGGAATGGCCTGCAGAGCTGCCTGATGGACCCGTTCGTCGCTGATGAGCCGGCGCACGCCCTCGGTCTCCTCGATCGGACCTGGGGTGACGGCGTTGACCCGGATCCCGTAGCGAGCCCATTCGACGGCCAAGGTGCGGGTCAGGTTCAATACGCCGGCCTTGGCCGCGCCCGAGTGGGAGACCAGCGGCGCCGCCATCCAGGCATAGGTCGCTCCGATGTTGACGATGTTGCCGCTCTTCTGCTCCTTCATCACCGGCAGCGCCGCCTTGCTGGCCAGAAAAGTCCCGTTGAGAACGATGTCGATGACCGATTTCCAGCCGTTGGGAGTGAGCTTCGAAGCCGGACAGAGAAAATTGCCCGCGGCGTTGTTGACCAGGATGTCGATCCTTCCCCACTTCTCGGCCACCTTTTCGACCACGGATTCCATTTGTTCGGGATCACGGACGTCGGCCGCCAAACTGAGCGTCTTGCGGCCCATTTCCCGGATGCGGTCCGAAATGCCCTTATGGTGATCCGGATTGCGGCTGGTGATTGCCACGTCGGCGCCGTGGCGGGCCAGCTCTTCGGAAATGATCTCGCCGATCCCCGTGCCGCCCCCGGTAACGATGGCGGTCTGCCCTTTTAAGAGTGCTTTGTCAAAAATCATGGGGGAAGCTTGATCGCCAGGTGAAGGACTGTCAAGAATTCCTCCTGCCGACTCCCAGCAAAGCTCGCGTCCTGAGAGCGAAGGACGGTCTCTCCTCTTCGGACTCAAGCCGATGGAATCACAAGAAACCGGGTGTGAAGCGACAGAGTAGGCGGGGGAGCTGCCGTGGTCGAGCGGTTTGGGTTTCGTGACTCGGGTGCGGCTCGCTGCGTTTCGCGCTTTGTGTGGAGGTAGTAGCTCAGCGCCCGCGAAGTATGCTAATTTATACGCATTCTACGGGCTGGACTGGAGGAATTCCGTATGCGGACGACTGCGATTCTTTCGATCCTCTTGGCTGGGCTCTGTGCGACGCTGCAGGCCCAGATCGAGCGCCTCGACAATACCGGTTCATTCAGCGCCGAAAAGGTTTTTCTCGGAGCTGGCGGCCATCATTCCTTGCCGGAAAGCCGTGATGCCTCGCGAATCCTGGGGCTCTGGGGCGTCACTTTCTCGGGGGGAAGCAAAGCCCGCCCTGCGATCGCCTTTTT
>JBFGHF010000120.1:0-8563 GCA_041578355.1 Acidobacteriota bacterium | reverse complement strand
GGCTGTTCCTCGGGGGCGGTGAAAAAGGGGACGGGTACGCAAAAAAAAGCCCGCCTCGTGAGCGAGGCGGGCTTTGTCGATGGGTCGACGAGAAGAACGGCTAGTTGGTCAACTGAACCAGACTCTTCTTTTCGGACTTTTTCTTGAGCACCATTTCCTCGTAGTACTCGCGCACCTGGGCGGCCTGGCGGGCGGCCTTGCGCCGGGCCATCTTCTCGTCGCGGGCGGTCAGAGGCAGTTCACCCCTGTCGCGGATGCGCTCGGTGTCGTCCTGGCGCAGCTGCAGCGAGTGGTCGTAGCTTTGCAGGCCGACGTTCTTTCCGCCGGCGAAGATTTCGTGGCGCCCGTGCTCTTCGTACCACTTGGCCACCGTGGCGTTCTGGTGCATGTGCTCGATGATGTTGCGCCATCCGTGTCCCGTATTGTAGGCGCAGAAGGAAATCTCGCCTTCCTGCGTGCCGTAGGGGATGATGCACATCTCGGTGCGCCGGAAGTCGTAGTTGAAGAGATCCTGGAACCACATGCCGGCCACGAAGAGGAAGTTCCAGGGATCGTCGCGGCGCTCTTTTCCTTCGCCGTAGTCGTGTCCGGTCAGACCGAAGCTCTTGTCGAACTTCTGCAGCACCGCCTTGAGCGTAAGCAGCGGCGGCGCCTGGAAGGGCCGGTAGTTCTTGAGCAACGCCAATCCCATCATGAAGTTGGAGAAGTTCTTCCCGCGTCCGGCGTCGGTGACCTGCTGCATGTCCCTGACCAGGCCCGGGATGTTCAGGAACTGCGGAACCGGAGCGAAGTCCTTGGTTTCCTTGTCGACCATGACGGCCGTTCCGACACCGCAGTTGGGATGACAACCGCAGCTGACCTGACCCCAGTTCGCCTCGGGCCCGTGGGCCAGATCGGCGAAATCGGCGAACGCGCCCATCAGCGAAAGGGGAAACCAGTCGCGGGTGGGCTCGGTCATGCCCGTCTGCTTCTTCACGTCGTGAGCCAAGTGCGACAGGGTGTATCTCTGACGCAATCGGCGCTCGTCGGTGATGGCTTCGTCGCGGCCCGTGAATGAGACCGGCTGAAAAGCCAGGAAGGCGACCTTCTTCGGGTTGTCCATGGCGAAGCGGATGATCGGTCCCACCTGGTCGTTGTTGACGCCGTTGACCAGCGTTGTGACCAGGACCAGCTCGATTCCCGCTTCGTGGGCGTTCTCGATACCGCGCAGCTTGACGTCGAAGAGATTGCCGATGTGGCGGTGGCTGTTGGCGTCGTTGCCGACACCGTCGAACTGGTAGTAGAGGAACCGCAATCCCGCCTCGGCGGCCTTGCGGCTGAACTCCTTGCTCTTGGCGAACTCGATACCGTTGGTGGCCGCCTGGACGCTGTTGTAGCCGATCTTGCGGGCGTACTTGATGGCCCGGAAGAAATGGGGTGAGATGGTCGGCTCGCCGCCCGAAAACTGGACCGACATCTGACGCCGCGGCTTGATTTTCAGCGCGTTGTCGAGAATCTCCTTGATCTCGTTCCAAGCCAGTTCGTGGACGAAGCCGACTTGATTGGCGTCCATGAAACAGGGGTCGCACATCATGTTGCAGCGGTTGGTGAGGTCCACCGTCAACACCGATCCGCGTCCGTGTTTGATGCTGCTCGAACCGTGGTTGTGCAGCCCTTCGTCGTTGTGGGCCCGCATGTCGCGGCCGGGGAAGTTCGATTCGATCCAGCGCAGGAAATCGGAATCGATGGCCATGAGATCCTCGAACTTGCCGTGTTGGGGGCACTCTTTGATCATCCAGATCTCGCCGTCCCGTTCGATGACCTTGGCCTTGATCTCCCCCACCTTCTCGTCGATCAGGATGTGGTGGTCCTCCTCGCCGTTGAGAATCTTCTCGCGGGCTTCCACGACGCATTTGGGGCAGAGCGAATCCGTTTCACGCGGCCAGTTCAGGCTGGGGCGGGTTTTCTGCCACGACTTGAGGAGCGGCTTGTCGGCCCATTTCGGGGTGAAGGAAGGGCTGGGCCGCATCCGGTTGAAGAATTGAATGAAATCGAAGGCCTTGCCAGCAGTGAAGCTGACGGCGCTGTCGACATATTTCCAAGCTCTGGCTGATTGCATAGCTTCTCCTTCGTCGCGAAGCTTCGTTTCAAATAATGGATTGCTGGTTTTTATGTATCCGGCGGCGAGGTCCCGCTCCTCGGCACACCGACCCTCATTCCACGAATATCAAGGTCTAAATTCTCTCCAAGAGCCCCTGTCAGGTCAACATCGCACCCCCGTTGCAAGTGGTCAACTTGGCTTTTTTTTGGGGAATTGATCCCGCTCGCGGCGAGTTTTACAGGACGGCTGCGGTCTTGCTAAAATCACGTTGTCTCAAAGACTTTTGGCGAGAACCAGGAGCGAGGACATGATCACACTTACAGAAGAGGCACGTAGCCAGATTCTGGCGGCCCTCGAGGGCCAGGGTCCGGAGAAGACGGCTTTGCGCGTGGAAGCCACGGCCAACGGAACCTCGGAGTTCGTTTACTCATTGCGCCTGGTGGCCGGTGACGACAGGTCTTCGGAGGACGAGGTGGTGGAGGGCCCAGGCTTTCCCATCTTCGTGGATCCTTCCAGCGCCCGCAATTTGAAGGGCGCGGTTATCGGCTTCGAAGAGGGAGTGCTGCGAAGCGGCTTCAAGTTCGACAATCCCAATCAGCCGGAGACGCCCAAGATCGGGGCGGGTCCCCGTGGCGATTTGGAAGGACCGACGGCGGAGAAGGTGCAGCGTTTGATCGACACGGAGATCAATCAGGCGGTAGCCGCCCACGGTGGTCAAGTGAATTTCCTGGGTCTCGAAGGCGATCGAGTCCTGCTCAGTTTCGGAGGCGGCTGTCACGGCTGCGGCATGGTCGACGTGACGCTCAAGCAAGGCATCGAAGCGCGCATCAAGGAGTTGATACCCGAGGTCAAGGAAATCGTGGACGTGACCGATCATTCCACGGGAGAGAATCCCTTCTATTGATGATCGGCGGAGAGGCCGGGTTTTCGCTCTCCGATCCTCTCCAACTCGGTGATTCGGGATTCATGCTTTCTCGGTGTTGGCGAATCCGGCCAGCCTGACCTGCTCGACCGAACCGCGGACTTTCCAGGTCCCGAAGAGTCGGGGCGTTGTCAGGGCCTTGTTCTTTCTGGTATAACGCAACCCTAGCTCAGGTCGCAGAGGTGCAGGATGGCAAAAAAGGCGTCACTCTTCTTTCTCACGCTTGCGCTCCCCTTGTCGCTACTCTCTTTCTCCTGTGGAAACGGCGGCGGCGGAACGGAAGCGCGGATCAAAAAAGACAAACGGATCTACATCGGCGCGGTGCCATTCGAGCCGCCTCTCCTCTATCAAGACCGTCAGGAGTTGGTGGGCCCCGAAGCCGAGTTGGCGAAGCGGATCTCGGATAAGATCGGCGGACATTTGGGAGTCGAAACGGAGCCCTTCTGGATCACCCGAAGCTACAACACGCTGCCCGCGGCTCTGCTCAACGACGAGATCGATTTCATCGTCTCGGTTTTCGGAATCACCGATGCACGGCGCGAGGAAGTGTTGTTTTCGGATCCCTACTACGAGTCGGAGATGGTCCTCGTGATCAACCCCTCCCACCAGGGGGATTTGAAAGCTGACAGCCTTGCCGGTAAGAAAATCGGAGTCCGCGAAGGCACCGCTTTTGCGGAGCAGGTGGCCGACAAGTACTCCCAGAGCACCCTGGTTCCTCACACCACTCTGGACGACGCAATCCTGGCCCTCAAGCGGGCTGAAATCGACGCCGTGATCGACGACCGTTACATGGCGGCTTTCTCGTTGGCCACGACTCCGGGGGTCGCTCACCTGGAAATCGTTCCCGGCACGCTGGGGACCGTGTCGTGCGGGGCGGCCGTCCGCAAGGAGGACACCGACCTGATGGAGCAAATCAATCAGGTCATCGCCGAGATCAAGAAGGAGAGCCTCTACGCCCAGTGGACGCAGGAGCACATGGGGGCTGACCGCCTGGCCAAAGTCGAGTCTCGCTACGAAGCCAGGATGGAGCGTCTCAAGATGGCCACTCAGCCGCGGCGAGTGCTGATCCGGCTGCAGCGATCCCCGGGATCGAGTTTCGACATCTATCGCTTCGCCAACCTCAGCTTCGTCCTCACCAACAGCTCCACCGGTCAGGCTTATCAGACTTCGAGGATAGATTTTCAGGGCGCCACCGGAACGAGCGGGGTTCGAGTGCCCCCCGGCGAATACCGCGTCTTTCTGCCGAAATTCAATTTCAGCCCGGGTTACGTCCTGATCCGGGACAACGACCCCGACCAGGTCAACGTCCGTATTCGATTGCGTAACGACGGCGCCGCGGAGATGACCCGCAGCTGAGGCAAAGGCCGCCCGCAACGATCGGCCTATTCACCCCTTCCCCGAGGCACCACGACCGCGATGTGGCGCGCCAACTTGTCACCCACCACCGAATTCCCTTTGGCCGTCAGATGTGCGAAGTCGAAGTAAAGGCTCGTGCCTCCTGAGTGGGCCAACTCTTCTTCCACCCCCAGAAAAGGTATCCCGCGTTCGCGTGCCATCGTCTCGGCCCGCTCGACCAGACCCCGGGCAAAGGTCTTGTCGGGTAACGGCCTGTCCAGGAAAACGTAGCGAGAGGGCAGAATCAGAAGCAGCATCGGAATCTGGCGCGATTCCAGCACGTCACGAGTCGCCTTCAGGGCATCGAACAATCGTTGCCACCCTTTCTCGATCCCGGCTTCGGACAACAGAAAGCGGTCGAAGCCCAGATGGAAGAAAGTCGCACCCGGCCGGCGGGTCACGCCGCGATCCGGAAACCAAGCGTCCAGTCTGGTCAAGCTGCGTCGGAGCAGGAACGTATAGGTGTAGGTTTTTTCGAAGAAGTAGGGTCCCAGGGTGGCCCCGCCCAACAGGTTTCCATCCCAACTGATCACGTAACGACCTCCCCGAACTCGGGGAGCCGGATCGCGGCCCTCGGGCAAAGGACCCCTGAGAAGAGCCTCGTCGCTGACGTCGTTGCACAGCTCGATGGGGACCACCACGAGGTCGGGACTGAAGGCCAGGCCGTCATGGACCAGGTAAGCGTGATAGCTGGAGGGGCTGTAGCCCTGCCCCGCCGCGTTGATGACCCGAACCAACGAAGCGGATCTCTCGTTGAGGCGCTCACCCGCCACGTGCAGGAAGGTCTTCTCCGCCGCCAGCCCCAGGCCGAAGGCAACAGAATCGCCCAAACCCAGAATTCGGATCTCGCCGGGAGGCGGGTCCTTCGGGAAGTTCTCGCTGCCGCGGAATCCATAGCGATTGGTGCGGATCGGCTGAGACACGACCCGACCCGCGAAGTCGGGTCTCAGGCGAAGAGGCATGTAGGATGCTTCGACCGCGTCGCGGCGAGCTTCTCCCCCGGCTTTGAAGGCGCGGACCAGCAATTCCACGGAAACCAGCCCGATCCCCAGCAATAACAGGAAGAGGAGGATCCGAAGAGGCGATCGCCAAAGCCTGAAGATTCCTAGGTCCGGCAGCATTCTGCCGAGACTAGCACAGGATGCCGAGACGATCGTACCGAGACTGTATGGGGAATTGAGGCGCAAGCCCGCCGCACTAGCAAACGCCGGACGTCTTCAGGTCGAGCACTTCGCGCACCTTGATGAGAAGCGCGTCGGGGGTGAATGGCTTGGCGAGAAAACCGTCTCTCGGGTCCACCGCCGTACGTTGCTGATTTCGTTTGGTTTCCGGGTATCCGGAGATGTAGAGGACCCTGATTGCGGAGCGCCGCGAGTCCTGTTTGAGATGTGTCGCCAGCTCCCAGCCTCCCATCTCCGGCATGACCAGATCGGTCAGCAGCAAATGAATCGGGGCTTCTTCCGAATGGGCGATGGAAACCGCCGACGCGCCGTTGTCGGCCTCCAGGACTCGGTAGCCCTGCCGGCTCAGGACTCGGCGGATCAGTTGGCGAATTCGAGGTTCGTCCTCCACCAACAGGATGGTTTCCGTGCCGCGCGGGATCTTGGCGTATTTTCCGACGGCTTTGGCGGTCCCGCTGTAATCGCTGATCTGGGGAAAGTAGAGCTTGAACACCGTACCCACGTCGAACTCGCTTCCCACAGTGATGTGGCCGCCGCTCTGCTTGACGATGCCATACACCGTGGAGAGCCCCAGGCCGGTACCCTGCCCCTTCTCCTTGGTGGTGAAGAAGGGTTCGAAAATCCTCTCTCTCAATTCGGGGGGAATCCCCTCTCCGGAATCCCTGACCTGCAAGCACGAATAGCGTCCGGCCGAGATCTCACCCGAGAATCCCTCTTCGACTTCCAGGCTGGAAGTCTCGATGGAGAGCCGACCTCCGTTCGGCATGGCATCTCGGGCATTGACAGCGAGATTCATGATCACCTGCTCGATCTGGCTGGGATCGACCCGGATCATACCCAGACCGGCGTCGAGCCGCGTCATCAGCTGGATGTCTTCGCCGATGACTCGTTGCAGCAAGGCTTCCGTCTCTCGGACCACGAGATTGAGGTTCAACACCTCGGGACGGAGCATTTGACGCCGGCTGAAAGCCAACAGCTTGGCCGTCAGCTTTGCGGCCCGATGGGCGGCTTCCATGATGATGGAGGCCTCCCGATGGAGTTTCTCGTCCTTCTCGGTGGCCTTGAGAAGAAACTCCCCATAGCCCGTTATCACGGTCAGAATGTTGTTGAAGTCGTGAGCGATTCCTCCAGCGAGTTTGCCGACGGCTTCCATCTTGAGGGCCTGGCGCAACTCCTCCTCCAAGCGCTTCCTGGTCGTGTCGTCGAACAAGTAGCCTTGGATTTCCTCGATGCTCCCGTCGGAGCGCGACAGAACTGTGATGTTTGCCACCACGTGAACCAACTGACCCTGGAGTGATTTCAATTGCAGCTGGAAATACTCCAGTCGTCTCTCCTGCAAAAGAGTCGCCAGGAACTCGCGGGAGGCGGCTCTGGTCGGGAAGAGATCGAAGAGGTTGGCTTGCCCGGCCTCTTCCACCGAATCGAAGCCGAGAATCCGCGCGAACGCCGGATTGCACTTGGCCAGTTGGCCGCCGGGTCCGGCGGTGAAATCCCCGGTGAGATCCTCTTCGAAGAACTTTCGGTAGCGTTCCTCGCTTTCTCGAAGATCGGCCTCGGCACGTTTTCGTTCCGTAATGTCCTCGTGGGACACCACCGCCCGCGTCGGTCCTTCCGCTTTCAGCAGATTGACGCGAACCACGAACCAGAAGTTCTGGTTCGCGTCCGAACAGCTGTATTCGCTGACGAAGGGCGTTCCTCCCGACAGAACCCTCTGTATGCCCACAGCGATTCGGGATGCTTCGGCTCCCGAAGGGGAAAGCTGAGCGACGCTGGCGTCCAGGTAGTTGACGCCCACTCCGAAATTTTTTCCGAATGGATGATTGGGCGAGTCGAAAGCCTGCCATGCCGCGTTGGTGGCGATGATCTCCCCGGAGATGTCTATGACCGCAATGTAGGAATTCAGCGAATCGAGGGCGCTCTGAAGGAGTTTCTCGGACTCAAAAAGCGAACGGATGCGCTGATTGGTCAAGCGGTAGGAGTGGTAGACAAGCAGCAAGACCGGCAAGGTGATGACCGCCGCGAAGAGGAACTCCCGCTCGATGCTGAAAAAGATTCCCGCCGCACCGGTGGCTGCCGCCAGGCTGGCGATCGAGGAAAAGGAAAAGTTGTCCATCCACAACTCGCGAAGGGGACGACCGGTGGAGAGAGCGATGGCCGTACCGATCGCCAGGGTGTTGAGCAGGAAGTAAAGCAGGGTGCAGACGGCCAGATTGAGCAGGAAGAGTGGGAGTGGCCCGATGGCGCCGGGGTCGAGAGGCGGGGTTTGAGCTTCGACCTGGTAGAGAAGGTGGCCCACCAGGAAGATGGTGAGTGACAGCTGCGCCAGATTGAAAAGAAAACGATAGGGGCGCCGTCGGCGCACGATCTGCAAGCTGGCGATTGTCCCGTCGATCAAGCCGATTACGACGGCCACCTCCGGCGAGTACAAGAGAATCGCGGTGAACACGAAAACGTCGCAGATGGAGAATCCCAAGGACTGAAGGTTGTGCGGCGGAGAGGAGGGGAGTTGGACTCCCGCCAGAAAGGGAACTCGAACCAGGAAGAAGGCACCGAAAGCCGTCAACGCGGCCAGAAACAGCCATCCCGGTTCCCACCGGAAGGCCACGGCGATCAGGCTGTAGATCGCCACCAGAGCACCCAGGCAGATGACGCTTGAAACGTAGAGAGAAGCTCTACGCGGAAGGTCTTCTATCGGGAGGATTCGCACCGAGTAGTCCTTCGGACAACAAAAACAACTGAATCATACCACAGGGATTCGGGAAGGGACAGGCTTGTTGTGGCGGTCGCGCTTCCAGGGCCCCCGCCCAAGTTCCGGTCCGGTGAAAGAAGTTCCGGTCCGGTGCGGTCCGGTGAAAGGGACGGGCTGTTCTTCCGGTCCCGATCCCGAAGGCGATCCCGAGAGCTGCAGAAGGGACGGGCTGTTCTGCGGGGGAAGGGGACGGGCTGTTTTGGGAAGGGGACGGGCTGTTCCTCGAGAAGGGGACG
>JBFGHF010000119.1:0-8590 GCA_041578355.1 Acidobacteriota bacterium | reverse complement strand
CTCGAAGCAGGAGGCGCTGCTCTGCATCGAGCGCGTGGACATCGGGCGGCAGATCAACGAGCCGAAGCCGCCGCCGTGGCGCGGCTCGGTCGGCGGCCTGCTCCACGCCAAGGACGGCTGGATCATGTTGACGCCCGCCCAGAACCATCAGTGGGAGGGCCTGATCCGCGCGATGGGCAGCCCCGAGTGGGCGCAGGCCGAGACCGTGCGCGACGAGTTCGCGCGGCAGGAGCACCGCGAGGAGATCCAGCCCAGGCTCCAGGCCTGGGCCGACACGCAGACGCGCGACGAGATGTATCACCGGCTGCTGAAATTCGTCGACTACTCCAAGAAAGTGGTCGCCATCTGGGATGACGTTTTCGATTTCTTCCTGGAGACGGACACGCGCTATCAGCGGTGCGGGCTGCGGCCAGCCACCATGGCTGACACCGGAGTCTGGGACCGGCCCGGGGTCTACGATGCCAGTTACGAGAATTGCAGGGAGTGGGGAGAGGCCCGCTGGTCGACTCCCGGGATCTTGGTGGACGGCGAGTTGGTTACGACCAACCTGCAGCATCTCAACGCCGGCTTGGAAGAGTTCGTCGAACATTCCTATTACGAATCGTGGAACGGACATCGCTTCGACAAGGACCCTTCGGGTCTGCCGCTGAGCCCTCACCACCCCTGGAACAAGGAGACGATTCCCAAACCCGGACGTCAGAACTGGCGAGAGCGCTACTCCTGGGACACCACACCCACCTGGGATCGCATGCCGATGGAAGCCGGCGCCTACGCCCGGCTCTACCTGACCGCGCGGGCCCAAAAACTGCCCGATTCCAAGTTTCTGAAAGCCACCGGAGAAAGCCTTCTGATCGACTTGCCCAAGGCCAATCTGCCGGCAATCCAGTTCGAATGGAAGATCCCTCGCCATTGGAACGCCTTCGAACGGAACCGGGCTCGGGCCTATTGCTTGGCTTCCTCGACCATGGTCAGCATAGAGAACTGGCTGATGGCGCTGGAGTTGCTGCGCCAGGGCCAGAGTGAAGTCAGCACTCCCTTCGAAATCCCCAAGCGCGGTTCTTCCCGCGGGGTGGGGTTCTGGGGCGCGGGGCGCGGCTTTCTGAGCCATCACCTGGTCATCGATGACGGCGCCATCGGCAACTATCAAATCCTCACACCGAGCACTCTGAACGCCGCGCCGCGGACGCCCTGGGGCACCCCCGGACCTTACGAAGAGGCCGTCCTCAACACGCCGATCGTGGAGGACTTCAAGAGTCCGGAAGACTTTCAGGGAATCGACATTCTGCGCACCATTCGCAGCTTCGACCCCTGCATGCCCTGCACGACTCATATCTTCGTGGAAGGGCAAGACAGAGTCGTGACCAGGGAGGTCACGACATGCGCCTGCGGAGTCGAATGAGCGCACCCGGGCGCATTCTGGTCGGCACGGTCGGCTACCACAACCTGCGCAATCACTCCATCGGCCCGATTCTCTTGCCCAAGCTCAGGCGTCTGTCCTGGCCTCCCGGAGTCGAAGTGGAAGAACTGAACTGGGGACCCGTGGCCGTCGCCCAGCGCTTGCAGGCCGAGCGTCCGCCCTTCGATCGAATCGTCCTGATCGGCGCCCGGCCCGGCGAACTTGAAGAGGGAACCATCACCCCATATCGCTGGGAGGGAGGAGTACCGGAGCCCGAAGAACTGCAAGCCCGCATGGGGGAGGCCGTCAGCGGAGTGATCAGTGTCGATAATCTTCTGGTCGTGGGCCAGCACCTGGATGTGTGGCCCTCCGAAGTCTATCTCATCGATGTCGCTCCCGGCCTCGGGCAGGAGGAAGGTCCCGAGCCCGCATTGCGAATCAAAGCTCGGATTCCTCGTATACTGCGACTGGCCCGGGAAACGGCTCTTTCTCCCCAGAACGGCGACATCGATTGGGTCCCGTTACGGGGCGATGAGCTTGAATCGAGGATGTTGCAATAGTGCATCGGCGCGCGCAGTCTTGAGCCGCTACGCAAAGGGAAGTTCGATCGGTCCAGTGACCAGATTCGATTGCGTTTGAGATTGTCGACATGTCCGGGCTGCACGGAAAGAACCAGCGGCCGACACAGGAAGTCCTTGCCGATTCGTGACTGATAAACACTCGCTCAGCGATGCCGAACACAACCTACTCGTCCTGCGGGTGGGAGAGTTGGTGTCCGAGTTGGAGAGTCTGCAGCCGGCGGAGTTGCGGGAGCAGGTCATGGAACTGGTGCAAAGCATCGATCTGCTGCACCGCGAGGCGCTCCATCGCCTGGTGGGGATTCTGGAGAAGAACGTCCCCGCGGTGTTGCCGGCCCTTCTTCGGGACCCGGTCGTACAGACTCTGCTGCTCCTCTACGATTTTGTTCCCGAACCGCTGGAGACGGCGGAGCCGAGGTCCACCCCGGACGGCTTCGTGCCGCTCGATCGACTCGAGGTGCCGGTCTGGGTTCCCGCCGGCCGGAGCGAGGATTTTGCGGAAGGATCGCCGATTGCGCGCGAGGTCAATCAGCTGTCCCTTCTCTTTTGCCGACTCGGAGGACGGATTCACGTGGTCTTGAACCGTTGTCTGGATTCCATCCTCCCTCTTCAACTGGGACGGCTGGAGGGGCAAACCATGGTCTGTCCCTGGCACGGCTGCCGCTATCGGCTGCAGGACGGGCAGTTGGAGGGTACCGACCGAAAGCTGCCGGTGTTTCCCGCCCAGGAGTCCTCGGAGGGTCAGGTGCGGGTAGGTTTCAACATTCCCTTCGCGGAATCGGAGACGCCAACGTGAGTCCCGGTCGGATCCTGATTGCAGGTGTGGGAAACGTGCTGCGGGGTGACGACGGATTCGGCATCCAAGCCGCCCGCCGGCTGCAGGAGTTGGCGGGACTTCCCCGCGGGGTGCGCGTCGTCGAGACCGGGATCGGCGGCATTTCCCTGGTCCAGGAACTGATGGACGATTGGGACGCTCTCGTCGTTTTGGACGCGCTTCGCAGCGGCGACCAAGCCGGCACTCTGCAGCTTCGCAGACTGGAGGTCCAAGACCTGCGCAAATCGCCTGCGGCCGAACGACAGAGCTTTCTGGCCGACATACACTTTGCCAACCCCACCCGGGCCTTGATGCTGGCCAAAGCGCTCGACAGGCTACCCGCCCTGGTCTATCTTCTGGGCTGTTCCGTCTCCTCCACCGAAGAGTTCGGGACGTCGTTGAGCGAGCCGGTGAGCCAAGCAACCGATCAAGCCGCTATCCTATTGAGAGACTGGCTGCAGGGAAAGCTGAAACTGCAAGAAGGGGTCACAGCTTGAGAATTGAATTTCGGGCGATCAGCGGATGGAGATGACGTCATGAAGATCGCAGTAGCCGGAAAAGGGGGCTCGGGAAAAACCACGATCGCGGGAACCTTGGCGCGCCTGATGGCGCGTAGGGGAGTGGACGGCATGGTGGCCATCGACGGCGACTCGAATCCCAACCTGGCGTTGACTCTGGGGTTTCCGGCGGATTCGATCTCATCGCTTAAGCCCATGCCCCGCAGCGTCCTCAGACGTTTCACCGACGAGGAAGGCCAAAAGCGGGTGGGCTTGGCGGACCCGCCGGACGTTGTTCTGCGCCACTACGGAATCGGTGCTCCCGACGGGATCACACTGCTGCTGATGGGAACCATCGACCATGCCGGCGGCGGCTGAATGTGCGGGGCCCACGCTGCCGTGCGCACGCTGGTCGGAGAGTTGGTCGAGCAGAACAGCCACCCCACGATGATCGACATGGAAGCAGGCTTGGAACATCTCAGCCGAGGGACGCTGCGTCATGCCGACTGCGTCTTGCTGGTCATCGAACCCTACTTCAAATCGATGGAGACGGGGGCCCGCATGACCGCCTTGGCCCGGGAACTGGGCATCGCCCACGTCTATGCGCTGGCGAACAAGGTTCGCTCGCGATCGGACAGCGAGGCGTTGCAGGAGTTCTGCCGCAAACGAGACATGTCGCTGTTGGCCGAAATCCCCTACGATGAAGCCCTTCTCGCCGCCGAGCGGGCCGGTCGGGCGCCGCTCGATTTTCAGGCGGACAGCCCGGCCGTTGCGGAGCTGCAACGGCTGGCCGGTGAGTTGGATTCGCTGGGAGGCGCCAAGAGATGAGCGGCGAAGCGCCGGATCCCATCCAAGTCGAGGACGAAATCCTACAAGTCTTGTTCTGGATGCAAGGCGAGGGACTGGGACGCGAAGTCACGCTGGCCCGTCTCACTCGCTTTCTGGCATTTCCGTCCGAGGCGGTGTTGAAGGCCGCCCAAAACCTCATTTCCAAAGGCCAGTTGAAAGCCGTTTCTCCCCTGCCGGAATTGGTCGTCCAGCTCTCCGAAACGGGGCAAGCGGAAGGAGGACGGCGGTTTCAGGACGAGTTCGAATCCTACCTGGGACACGAAAGCCATCTGGTCTGCGACGATCCCGACTGCGACTGCCACACACCCGATTGGGACGGAGCTTGCGCCCACCTGGGAAGAGTCCAATAGCTTGGGCGAATTCCCCCCCAGTGGAAAAATCCGTTCCTACCAGTGGCCGTCGTTGACTTCGACCCCGTCTTCCAGATACCAGTGGTCTTTCCCGTATTTCTTGGCCACAAAGAGGTAAATCGCTTTGGCGGCTTCCGCGTCCGGACGCGGAATCTTCACCTTCAACATCACTTCCTCGCTGCCCAGACTTTCTCCGGAAAAGACATAGCCCTTTGCCGAAACTTGCTCAACCGACCACCAGCTCTTGGTGTTGCCCTGATCGAAGTCCTGGACGGGATGGGTCAACGGTTCGTCGTCCCCGTTGTAAAGAGCGACCTTCAGAGTCGGCACTTTCGAGCCTGTGTACCCCACTCCTATCCTGTACTCCGAATCTTTGGAAAAGCCCTCGAAGCTTGCCACCAGGCTGACCTCATCGACGGTCCCCCGTACGACCGGAGCCTGCATGGTGGCGGCCCCCACGAGAAGAGTGGAGAGCAGAACCAGACCACAAATCAAGAGACCGTTGCTTTTTTTCATTGAATTTCAACCCCCACAGTTTGGCAAGATCCTACCCTAGAACATTCGCCTTCAAACGCCAAGAAGAAAGTGAATGAAACCCAGTTTTCGTTGCGATCCGGTGGATACTCGGAGCCGAGCACGTTGCTTCCCGCCCGGAGCGGAAACCTTCTGAAGTGAACCGTTATACTGGAGCTTTTTCGGGCTGTTGCGAGCCGGCCCGCGACCAGAACCGCGGAGGGATATTCGATGAGATGGGGGCGTCCACCACACCGCTTCGTGCTTTTCCTGCTTGTCGCCTTGGGCATGCTGTCCGGCACATTCTGCGGGTTCGTCGACGACCCGGACCGCGGTTACCGCCTGGCTGTCATTCCCAAGGGCACCACTCACGAGTTCTGGAAGTCGATCCAAGCGGGCGCCGAGCGAGCCGCGGAGGAGCTGACACAGGAAGGCATACCGGTCGAGATCTTCTGGAAGGGCCCCCTCAAGGAAAACGACCGGGAGCAGCAGATCCAGGTCGTCGAGGGTTTTATCAGCCAGGGCGTGGACGGCATCGTCTTGGCCCCGCTGGACGACCGCGCTCTGGTTCGGCCGGTGGAAGAAGCCCGTCTAGCCGGAATCCCGGCAGTGATCATCGACTCGGGACTCGAGTCGGATCAATACGTGAGCTTCGTGGCGACCGACAACTACAGAGGCGGCGAGTTGGCCGCGCAGCGCCTGGGCCAAAGGCTCGAAGGCAACGGGAAGGTCTTGCTGCTGCGCTACCAGGAAGGCTCGGCCAGCACCTCCAAGCGCGAACAAGGCTTTCTGGAGCGACTCGGAGCGGATTTCCCCGACCTCAAAGTAATCTCCTCCGATCAATACTCCGGACCCACTCGCGAAACCGCCAAGCAAGCGGCGGAGAACCTGCTCAACCGTTTTGCGGGCCAAGTGGACGCGATCTTCTGTCCCAACGAGTCATCGACGGCCGGGATGCTGCTGGCTCTTCAGGACCGTGCTCTGGCCGGCAAGCTGCTCTTTGTCGGCTTCGACGAGACTCCCGCCTTGACGGCAGCTCTCGAAAAAGGCGACTTGGAGGCCTTGGTCGTCCAGAATCCCGACAAAATGGGCTACCTGGGCGTCCGGACCATGGTTCGGCACCTTCAGGGGGAAACGGTCGAAGCGAGGATCGACACCGGAGTCTTCCTGCTGACCCGCGAGAATCTGCAAGAGCACCGGCAGGCTGGGAGTCAGGTGCGGAATCCGAGATGAAAGTGCTGGAGTTGGAAGGGGTTGAGAAGCGCTTCGGACCCACCGTGGCACTGGACGGTGTCGGCCTCGAGCTTCAAAAAGGCCGCGTACACGCGCTGGTCGGGGAAAACGGCGCAGGCAAGAGCACCCTGGTGAAGATCCTGGCGGGGGAATACGGCCCGGACCGGGGCAAGATGCTCCTCGAGGGGCGACCCTACTCTCCGAATTCTTTTCTCGAGGCCCGACGGCGGGGCGTCGTTCTGATCCATCAGGAACCCACTCTCTGCCCCCACCTCACGGTCGCCCAGAATCTCTCCCTAGGGCAGGAACCGTCTCGCTGGGGTTGGCTCGATCTCGTTGAAGAAGAAGACCGGGTCGAGAAGGCCCTCGCCCTCTTCGACCATCCCGAAGTCACGGCTCGAAAGCGAATCGACGAACTAGCGATTTCGGCCCGTCAGATCGTCGACATCTGTCGCGTGTTGGCGCTCCCTGCGCAAGTCGTCCTCATGGACGAGCCGACCAGCGCTTTGCAGCAGAGCGATGTCGACAGGCTCTTCGAACTTATCCGAGAGCTGGCCGCGTCGGGGAAGAGCGTGCTCTACATCAGCCATTTTCTGGAAGAAGTCCGCGAGATCGCCGACACGGTCACGGTGCTGAGGGACGGTCGCGACGTTCTCGAAGGCCCGCTATCGGATATGGACGACAGCCGGCTCATCACGGCCATGGTGGGAAGACCCGTCGAGAACCTTTTTCCCTCCAGGACCTCCACCGGGAGCCAGTCTGAGGCAGCCCTGGAAATCCATGATTTGAGGCACCCCCCTTGGGTCCGATCCGCTGATTTGCGAATTCATCCCGGTGAGATCCTCGGCATCGCGGGACTCGCCGGCTCGGGACGAACGGCATTGGCACGCGTCCTTTTCGGACTGGAAAAGGCGGAAACCGGCAGGATGCGGCTGGGCGGAGTCGACTACGATCTGGGCCGCCCCCAACCAGCACGACGCATCGCCGCCGGATTGGGCTATTTGAGCGAGGACCGGGGAGGCGAAGGCTTGGCTCTAGCCCTGCCGGTCGCCGACAACATGACGATGACCAACCTGGGTGCGATCTCGAAAGCGGGCTGGCTCGACTTGCGAAGACAGCATTCGGCGACGGAAAAATGGATTCGCGAGCTGCGGGTGAGGGCGTCGTCGCCCGGCCAGACGGTGAAAACACTCTCGGGGGGCAATCAGCAGAAAGTGGCTCTGGGCAGGCTGCTTCACCAGGACGCTCGAGTCCTCATCCTCGACGAACCCACGCGCGGTGTGGACATCGGCAGCAAGGTCGAGATCTATCGGGCAATCGCGGCTTTGGTCGAGTCGGGGAAATCGGTCTTGCTGATCAGCTCCTATCTGCCTGAACTCTTCGGCTTGTGCGACCGCTTGGCCGTGATGAGCCAGGGCAGGCTCTCGACGGCCCGCCCCGTCTCAGAGTGGACTCCGGAGAGCGTCTTGGAGACCGCCCTCTCTCTTGAGCCACTGTCCGCGAATCTGGATCTGGAATCTGCTTGAAGGGATGTCATGCCGTCTCGCTCCCTACTGCGAATCTGGTGGAGCCGGTTGGGACCGCTGTTGGGATTGCTGCTGGTGGTGGGGGTGTTCGCGCTCTTGTCCGAGGCTCCGGGTCAATATCTGTCCCTTTTGAACCTCCGCATCGTGCTTTCCCAGACTGTGATCGTCGGGCTGGGAGCGATCGGAATGACGATCATCATCATCAGCGGCGGGATCGATCTTTCCGTGGGATCGATCATCGCCTTGGGAAGCGTGGTCACGGCGCTGGTGGTGCGCGACGCGGGCAGCGCCGCCCTGGCGGTGATGACGGGCGTTCTTTGCGGCGTTCTGATCGGGGCCCTCAACGGGCTGGCGATCACGCGGTTGAAAGTGGTGCCTTTCATCGCCACTCTGGGCATGCTGGGGATTGCTCGCGGTTTGGCCAAATGGCTTGCCGACGAAAAAACCGTCAATGTCCCCGACACCTGGATCAATCATCTGGCCGTCACGTTCCCCCGGCCCTCCTGGCTGCTCCTGGCTCCCGGGGTCTGGATCACACTCTTTCTGGCCGTCGTCATGGCGGTCGTCCTGCGTCGCACGGTGTTCGGACGCCGGGTGTTCACCCTCGGATCCAACGAAGCCGCGGCCCGAGCCTGCGGCATCCACACCGACCGGCTCAAGCTCTGGATCTATGCCACCGCCGGTTTCTTCTTCGGCTTGGCGGGTGTCGCCCAGATGTCGCGCCTGCGGCAAGGAGACCCAACCGTGGCCATCGGGGTGGAATTGGATGTGATCGCAGCCGTGGTAATCGGAGGAGGAAGCCTGAGCGGGGGCCGGGGCAGCATCGCGGGCTCG
>JBFGHF010000118.1:0-8643 GCA_041578355.1 Acidobacteriota bacterium | reverse complement strand
GTTCGGGGCATCCTGCCTGGGGCTCGGGCTTGGGGCTCGGGGCTGTCTTTCGCCCCTACGTCACATCCAGCCACACGCTGTGTAGGCCGCTTGCCCCCGAGGGGAAGGTGGCTGAAAAAGCTTCCTCCTGCCGTCGGCCGCGGGTATCGGTGACACGTACACAGAGGACGTGACGGCCGACCGCACGCGGCCTCCAACTCCACTGCCAGGTGGCCCAAGATCCCGGGAGCGCGGGGCTGGTCAACCGGGCTTGCCGCCAGGCGGCGCCGTCGTCGTCACTCACTTCCACCTTTTCGACCGTTGTCGCTCCGCAGAACGCAATTCCCTGAACAAGCCAAGCGGCGCTCGAATCGGCTTTCACCGAGTCGATCCGGGAGGAGGCGCGGATACGAGCTTCTTCCGACCAGCCGCGGCTTTCCCAGTAGCCCGTCGCCGGTTCGTCGGTCACTTCGATCCGTTCGAGCCAGCGGGGCTGCTTCATCCCGTAGCGGTCGGGGATGAGGACTCGTGCCGGAAAGCCGTGTTCTCTGGGCAGGGGAACGCCGTTCATCTCGAGGGCTAAGACAGTCTCGGAATCGAGAGCAACCTGCAGCGGGACACTGGAATGAAAACCGTCCAGGCCGTGAAAGACAACGCGCGAGGACGACGGCGCCTCCCCGATGACCGGTCGCAGCAGGGGCGCCAAGGCAATGACTGTCCATTGTGCATTGCCGATTGCCGTTCCGCCCACGGGGTTGGAGATACACGTCAAGCTACGCGTGATTTCTTGAGTCTCGAGGGCCGACAACTCCTCCAGAGACAGCTCCAGAGGAGGCTTTCCCCCGCCCACGATTCGAAGCCGCCAGAGATCGGGATCGACCCGTGGATAGGCGGGACTGATCGAAACGGTGTAGAAATCCCGATTGGGAGTGATGTAGCGAGTCGGCCGCTGGGCGACTGCCTGAGGCTGCCGACGCCACCAGCGGTAGAAGAAGACGCCGCCGATCCCGGCCAGGCCGCCCAGCAGGAGAGTGCGGCGCAGGATGGCGCGGCGGCTCTTCTGGAGTTTTCCCGCAGTCTCGAACAGTTGGGTGCTCATTCGGCAGTTCCACAGAATCAGGTGTGAGGCGAAAACCGGTCGTCAGAAGCCCGCATGCCTGGAGCCGAAAGCCGTTTCAGGCAATCTTTCGGAAGGTCCGGTACAGCGTGTCGCGCTGGGCGGGAACGAAGCCGGCATCCTCGATCAGTTTGATCAGGTCCTGGGCCTGCGCGCGGTAGTTGGCGCCGGCTGTGCTGATGACGTTCTCCTCGATCATGATCGAGCCCACGTCGTTGGCGCCGAAATGAAGCGCGACCTGGGCCACCTTCAGTCCCTGGGTCAGCCAGGAAACCTGGATGTTCTGGAAATTGTCCAGGTAGAGTCGACTGACGGCCAGTAGGATGAGGTATTCGACCGGCCCCACGGAACGCTTGATCGTCTCCTGCATCGGAGTGTCTTCGAGCTGGACATTCCATGGGATGAAGGCCACGAAACCACCCGTCTCGTCCTGCAGTCGACGCAGGCGATCGAGATGCTCGACACGCTCCGAGATCGTTTCTCCGCCGCCGATCATCATGGTGGCCGTCGTCAGCAGACCCTCCTGATGGGCGATGCGCATCACCTCGAGCCATTCCTCGGCGCTGCACTTCCCCGGGCTGGTCTCCCGGCGCATCCGTTCGGTGAGAATCTCGGCGCCGCCGCCCGGTATCGAATCCAAGCCAGCCGCTTTGAGCCGCCGAATCGCCTCCCGCAAGGTCAGCTTACTCAGTTTGGCGAGCACCACGATCTCGGGGGGCGAAAAACAATGAAGATGAATATCGAAACGCTCCCGGATCGAGCGCAACAAGTCCTCGTAATAGTCGATCTTGAGGTCGGGGTGCATCCCTCCCTGCATCAGGATGCCCGTCCCGCCCTGCTCGAGTGTCTCTTCGATCTTTCGGAAGATTCTTTCGTGGGGGAGGATGTACCCCTCGTGATGCTTCGGCTTGCGGTAGAAATTGCAAAACGTACAGCGCGCCACGCAGACGTTGGTGTAATTGATGTTGCGATCGATGAGAAAGGAGACCACGTCGTTGGGATGCTTCTTGCGGCGCATCCGATTGGCCGCGCCCCCGATCCTCTGAAGTTCCTTCGACCGAAGCAGGACATCGGCGTCGGCGGGTTGCAGCCGCTCCCCCCGACCAACCCTTTCCAGAATCGAAGCAACCTCGCTCATCTCCGAATATTCTAAGAGGCGAGGCAGTTTCAGAGCAACAAGGACTCTCCGCGCACCTCGGCGTCCGCGGCGGCTGCGCGGCGCGATACTCCCCGTTTCGGCTGCCTCGATCAGCGGAAGACGCAAAACGGAGGACGGTCTGACGGGAACTCAACCTTTCCTTTCTCCGTAAAGTCTAAAGCCGAGAAACTGAGTTCAATCGCCTGAAAACCGTTTGGGAGGTAATGTTCATGAATCGAATGAAGCTTTTCTTAGTCTTCGGTGTGGTCCTCGGTTTGGCCTTCGCTCCGGCAATGGCCGAAATCGAGGATACGGTGCAGCGCTCCTTCGAAGTGGGTCCGGGAGGCCTTTTGAGTCTGCGCACCGATATGGGGTCGATCGAGGTCGCCAGCGGAGGCTCGGGTCGCCTCGATGTGGAAGTCATCATGAAAGCCCGCACCGACGATGCGAGCCGATTTCAGGAGATGGTGGATCGGCTGCGGATGGACTTTCAGCAGCAGGGCAATGACGTCGACATCGTGGTCGAGAACGAGGAACGCAACCGCTGGCGCGACCGCAACTCGTGGCGAGAAGGGCTGCGGCTGCACTTCCGGGTGACCGTCCCCACCACCTACAACGTCGATCTAAAAACGGCCGGCGGAAGCATCGGCGTGGAAGATCTGGATGGCGACGTCAAGGCGATGACCTCGGGAGGCAGCCTCAGTTTCGGCCGAATCACCGGCACCGTGGACGGTAAGACGTCCGGAGGAAGCATTTCGCTGGATGAGACCGGAGGGCCGGTCGACGTCAAGACGTCGGGTGGCAGCATCAACATCGGTAACGCCCGCGGCGATGTGGTGGCCCATACGTCGGGCGGCAGCATCAATGTCGAAGAGGTCTACGGAAGCATCGACGCAAAGACATCGGGCGGCAGCGTCACGGCCCGGATCACCAGCCAACCACAGGCCGACTGCCGACTGGTGACATCAGGGGGCAGCGTGACCGTCGAGCTCGCCTCGGGTATCAGTCTCGATTTGGACGCCTCCACCAGCAGCGGGCGCGTGATCTCGGATTTCGAGGTGGCAGGCTCGGGTGGGGGCTCGCAACGCGGCCGAGGCTACCGCACCGCACGCTCCTGGGATGACGAGAGAAAGCAACGTCAGCTCAAAGGTCCCCTGGGCGGCGGCGGCCCCGGACTCTACCTGCGAACCTCTGGCGGAAACATCCGAATCAAAGAAATGGGGATGTAGGCGTCGCGCGACGAGAGTGCGATACCGATTCCGATCCCGAGCAACGTGCAAGACGGTCGTACGACTGTTCCCTTACCGACCTGGGTGGACGAGCGAGGGCGAAGGGTTGCTCGGGATCGCTATCGGGATTCGGAATCGCGTTTCGCGCCGCTCAAACAAACGTCAATGTGGGATCCAGCCAATCGCCACCCAGGATCTCGGCGGAGTCGGCTCCCAGCCAGTTGTTCAAGACGTGCGCATAGACACTTCGGAAATCCACCGAGTAGATCATGTCGCCAACGGGGTCGAGCGAGCCCGGATCCAGCGAGGGCTGAACTCCGTACATGCCCGCGTTGACCGGATCGCCGATCACGAACATCTGGTTGGACGTGCCGTGGTCGGTGCCGAGGCTGCCGTTTTCGTTGAGCCTGCGCCCGAACTCGGTGAACGTCATGATCACGACGTCCTGCTCTCGGCCCATCTCGACCATGTCGTCGTAGAAAGCCTTGATCGCACCGGAAACGTCGCCGAGCAGATTGGTGTGGATGCCGGTCAGGTTGCTGCCCGCAACCACCTGGTTGGCATGGGTGTCGAATCCCGAAATACTGGTGTAGAAGACGGTGACGCCGATGTCGGCCGCGATGATCTGGGCAATCGTCCGCAAATTGTTGGCCAAAGCGGAATTGGGGTATTCCACGCTGCTGGAGTAGCTCTCCTGTCCCTCCAGCAAGGCGACGGAGCTGACGGTGGCGTCCAGGACCGTTTGGGTGACGTACTCCTCGAACCGGAAGCGGTTGTGAGGCTGAGACAGGATCTCCTGAAAGGCGGCGTTCTTGTTGTCGCCGTCTTGGGCCGCGTAGCGGGGATCGGTCTGCAACTGGTAGGTGGCGATGCTCTGGATGGACGGAGAGGAGCCCTCTTCGCTGACCATGGCCCGCGGTACACGACCTCCGATGTTGACGCCCCGCAGCGAGCCCGACTCTTGCAATGACTCGAAGTAGTTGGCCAGCCATCCGTCGCTCGCCACCGTTTCGGGTTCCGCCGTGTGCCAGATGTCGCGCGAGCGGAAATGCGAACGGTTGGGATTGGGATAGCCGACGCCTCGGGTGATCGCGACCTTCCCTTCGTCCCACAACTCCTTGAGTCCGGTGAGCGCCGGATGAAAAGCGAATTCATCGTCAAGCGTCAGGATGCCCTGCTCGGGACGAATGGCCAAAGTGGGCCTGGCCGCGTAGTAGCGGTCGTTGCGGTAGGGAATCAAGGTATTCAGTCCGTCGTCCCCTCCCGCCAGCTCGAGCACCAGCAGGATTCGATTCGGGTTCCCCAGCTGGGCCTGGGCCATCCCGCTCGCCTTGGCCGCCTTGACGCCGCGCACCAGGAAGGTCGGCGCCGTCAAAGCCGTCGAAAGCATGGTGAGTTTCTTCAAGAAGTCGCGTCGATGATGCATCACAAACACCTCGGGCTTCGTGTCACAGCTTCAGAATTGAGTCGCTTGACCATCGGTGTTTTTAGATTCCAAAGCTCTGACCGCAGTCAATTGAGTTGATAGGCCGGCTGGAGCGAGACCAAATAGATCAGGCCCCGGACCTTCTTGTCGACTGTCACTTCGTTTTCGATATCGAACTCTGCCGGAAGACCGTCGTCGCCGGTCAAGAGGTATTGTTCGAGAGCGTATCGAGTGTCGAGTGTCACGTCGTCCTGGAGCAGTGCTCGAACAAAGTAATCGACGACGTTGACGGCGAAAAGCAACTGGTTTTCCTGGATGATCCCGGCCACGTCGATCTGATCGCGGATACGGCGGGCGCCCGGCAACTCGATCTCGGGCGCTTCACTGCCCAGGACGCAGCGCGGATCGAGTCCTTCGCGGTTGCTGGTCAGGCAATTCAGCCAGTTGTATCGGGCCAGCAGGGTTCCGGTGTTGATCCAACCGGCATCGCTGGTCCAGCCGCCCACATCGGGCGGCAAGAAGAGATTCTGGCCCAAGCCGAGAAACTGCGACAGCCGCGGGATGTTGTCCGGGTCGCCGACTTCCAGTTCCCGGAAAGCCTGAACCATGAACTCCACGGGACTCTTGATCTTGGCGCGATAGGCCTTGGTCGACATGAAGTGGGGATGCTCGAAGATCGACCGCATCAAACTTTTCAGGTCGTAACCGCTGTCGCGAAATCCCTCGGCCAGTTGGCTGACGATTTCCTCGGGCGGCTCGGCGTAGACGAAGAAATCCCAAAGTTTGGCGGTGATGAATTCAGCCACCTGGGGCTGCTCGAAGATGATCTCGACGACCTGCTCCCCGTCCAGCACTCCCTCACTTCCGGGCTGGGAAACGATGGTTTGGCCCAGGACCGTCTTGGGCTCGAAATCGTGGCGCTGGGGGTAGAAGGCGAAGGTCAGCACCTCGGCCGAGTCGCGACGCCGGGGAGGGACGACCGACCAACCGGTGAAGGCGCGGGCTGCTTCCTGAATGTCGAATTCCGTGTAGCCGTTGCCCTCTCCCATGGTGAAGAGTTCCATCAGCTCCCGCGCCCAGTTCTCGTTGGGCTCGCCCACCACGTTGGTCAGGTTGTCAAGCCAGTAGATCATGGCCGGATCGCGGGCGATGGCGTGGACCATCTCCTTGAAGTTGCCCAAGGCGTGGCTGCGCAGGGTTTGATTCTGCACCAGCACCAAAGGCTCTTCCCTGCCATTGACGAAGTTGACGCCCTGCGCCGAAGTTGCGAAATGATCGTGCCAGAAGAGAGTCATCTTCTCGACGAGTTGATGGCGGCTGTGGATCATTCGATAGAGCCACCACCTTTGCAGGTTCTGGGCGTTGGCCCGCAGGCGCTCGTTCTGGTTGAGCCGGACCAGCGAATACTCGCGCTCCGCCAACTGGGCCTCCATTGCGGAATCGTCGATCGACTCGAAATCGAGCAGCTCGTCGAGCGTGGCCTCGAATCCCTGGTCGACGATCCTCTGCAGTTCCCCGGGAGAAGCGCTGAATCCGGCCCGCCGCAGCAAGTGACCGGCCGCCTGCAGGTCCCAGGGCAGAGGTTCTATCTGCTCGCGCGGCTCCCGTTCCGGCAGCCGCCAGCCCGGTTGACGAATTTGAGCTTCAACCACCGCCACGGAGAACGCGGTGATCGCGGCGATCGCGATGAAGAGGATGAGTTTTCTCATGATTGACCCCTTAGTCGGCTCTTGTTACAGGGTCCATTACGGCGCGCGTGCGAGATTGTTTCAATAAATGCTAATTTTTTCGCACGCCCTATCATGGTCATCCTCCGGGCCTGTTGTCCACTGTTTTCTCCAGGCCCATACGGCGAGCGTTCAGTTCAGCTGATAGACGGGCATGAGTGTGATCAGATGGATCAATCCGCGCATCTTCTTGTCCAGGCTCAAGTCGTTCTGCAGATCGAATTGCGCCGGGAGCCCGTCGTCATCGGTCAGCAGATAGTTGAGAAGCGCGTCTTTGGAATCCACCGAAAGGTCGCCCTGCACCAGGGTCTGCGACATCAGATCGACCAACTCGAAAGGAACGCTGACCTGGCTTTCGTCCACGATTCTCCGCAGATCGAGCATATCCTCTCCGTTGGAGATCTCTCCGAAAAACCCAGGCCGATTGCTGGTCACCAGCATCATCACATTGGATCGCCCCAGAACAGTGCCTGTGTTTATCCAACCCCGGTCGTGCGGCCAGCCTCCCACGTCGGGGGGCAGAAAAAGAAGCTGTCCCAAGTCGAAGAAGAAAAGAAAGATCGGAAGATTGTCGGGATCCGACAGCTCCATCTCCCGATAGAAATTGCAGACCCACTCGGCGGGACTCTTGATCTTGGCCCGGTAGGCCTTCTCCGACATGAAATGGGGGTGCTCGAAGATGGCCCGCATCAGGACTTTGATTTCATAACCGCTTTCGCGGAAGACGTCGCCCAGCGCCGAGACCAGGTCCTCGTGGGGATCCGGGTAGACAAAGTATTCCCACAGCTTGCGGGCGATGAATTCGGCGACCACCGGCTGCTCGAAGATGATGTCGATGACCCGTTGGCCGTCCTCCAGCCCGGCGTCGCCGGCGCCGAACTCGGGCGTCCAAGTCTCACCGAGGACCGTCTTTGGCCCGAAATCGTGAAGGAAGAAGTAATAGCTGAAGCTGCCGATCTCCTCGAGTGACCAACCGGTGAAGGCGCGCGCGGCTTCCTGGACGTCCTTCTCTGTATAGCCGTTTCCCTCCCCCATTGTGAAGAGCTCGAAAAGCTCCCGCGCCCAGTTCTCGTTGGGGTTGCCCGCGACGTTGGTGAAGTTGTCGAGAAAAATGATCATGGCCGGGTCGCGGGCTACGGCCAGGACCATTTCCTTGAAGTTCCCCAAGGCGTGTGTTCTCAGCGTCTGGTTCTGATTGATCAAAAGAGGCAGATCGTTCGGCCCGACGAAGGGTACGGCTTCCAGAGAGGTGGAAAAATGATCGTGCCAGAAGAACGTCATCTTCTCCAGCAACTGATGACGCGAGTTGATCATGCGGTAGAACCACCAGCGGTTCATGTCGAGGGGATTTCCGTAGGAGAACCCCTCGGAGCCCTCGTCGATCAGCTCGACGAGACTGTAGCCGCGGGCCGCCAACCCCTCCTCCATCGCCGAATTGTCGACCGCCTCGTAGTCGAGAAGCTCGTTCAGAGTGGCTTCGAAGCCTTCGTCGACGATCCGTTGCAACTCTTCGGGGGAGGCGCTGAAACCGGCCCTCCGCATGAGGTGGGCCGCCGCGGGCAACCCCCACTCGAGCGGGATCACTTTTTCGGATTGGTCGCGAACCGGATAGTTCCAGCTTCCGCGTTCTCGCGCTTGAGGCAGAACCAGCGGAGCCGTGAGAAGAAAGCAGAACAGAAAGATGGATAGTTTGCTCTTGGGCGCCAAGGTCTCACTCCTCGTCAAGCGGGTTTCGCGCGACGCAAAATACAGTTCTAATACAGCATCTTAAAACAGGCCGGTGGTAAGAATCAGGTGCCATGCCCAAGGCTCTTTCTTTCCCTGATGGCGAAGGGAGCGAAAACTTTCAGATTGCAGGTCTTTGGATTGACTGAATCGTGCTGCCGTGCCGTGTCCCTGTTCTCAGTCCAAGGCGCTCGGTGAGGATGCGGTGTGTTGCCCTGGAGTGCGGAAGCGAAGCGGGAGCGCAGCTTCCGCCCTTCCCCGAACCTCTGGATTCCAAGCAACACTTACAGGGCGGCAGCTGG
>JBFGHF010000117.1:0-8693 GCA_041578355.1 Acidobacteriota bacterium | reverse complement strand
TGCCCCGTCTGGAGTCGAAAGCCCCCGACCTTGCGCTCGCCTTCAAACTCGAACTCGAGCACCATTCCGGACCCATCGCTGAAACGAGCCGCCTCCAGTGGGCGAAGCTTTCGCCAATCGGAGAATCCCGCCCGAACGCGAAGCGAGCCGTCCTTGACTTCCAGCCGGTAGTGCGCGTCCAACTCGGGACTGTAGTAGCGGCCCGAGAAGGCGTTCAGCTCGGATTCGGAAAGCTGCGGAGAACGCTGAAAGGAAAGCTCCCGGTCGCCTCCCAGCACGATCACCTGGTCGACGCCGCCATCGGACCGGACGAAGCGGAATCGGTCGTCGTCGTAGTCCTGAAAGAACGTCGTCTCCGACTCGGCCTTGAGTTGGAGCGGGTCGATGCCGGGCCAGTGGAGGAAGAGTCCGTCGTTTCGCAACTCGAATTCGATGATGAGTCCTTGCTCGTTGCCGAATGCGCCCGCATAATCGGCGAGCACCTCGGGTTCCACTCCGACGCTGGGCCGTTCCTTCGGTGTGCTTTTCTGTGGAACGCTTTCTGCAGTGTTCTCCATCAAGGGTACCAGGAACAGTTCGGAGATCTGTTCGGCCTGCTCGCCCGGATTGATGTTTGCCAGGTTGCACAGAAGCGCCGCCGTAAGGCGCTGCTGGGGAAAGCGCAAGAGGTGCGCGCGGTAGCCTCCCAAGGCGCCCGAATGCCTCACGGTTGGCAGACCGCGATATTTCCCCACGACCTGCGCAAAGGCGTAGTCGAGGTCCTTTCCGTCGTTGAGCTTGCCTGTTTCGAGGGTCCGCTCGATCAGCGATTGCTCTTTGCGTCCCAGTCGGTTCCCGTAGAAGTTAGCGTCCCAGCGGGCCAGGTCCTCGACCGTGGTGTAGAGTCCACCCGAGCCCACCAAAGCAAAGCGCTGGTTGAGGAACTCCCAGCCGCCTTCACTTCGCCGGTAACCCTGCGCTTTTCTAGAGATGATGTGAAGGTGATCGTCATGGAAGTGGGAGCTGTCCATCCCCAGGGGCTCGAAAATCTGGTCCCTCGAGAATTCGCGGAGGCTCGAGCCGGAGGCGCGGTACACGATTTCGGCGAGCAGATAGTAGCCCGAGTTGCTGTAGAGGTACTTCTCGCCGGGCCCGAAGTTGAGCTGCTCCTGGCTTTGAATCAGGTCGAGCACCTGATCGGGCGGCATGTGGTCCATGGTGTCGCGGCCCTTGATATTCCAAAGCCCCAGATAATCGCGCAGTCCGCTGGTGTGGTGGATCATGTGGCGGATCGTGATCGGTGTCCCGTAATCCGGCATCTCGGGGAAGTACTTGCGGATGTCCTGGTCGAGGGAGATCTTGCCAGATTCTTCCAAAAGGGCGATGGCGAAGGCGACGAACTGCTTGGAGACCGAGCCGGCGTAGAAAACAGTGTCGGGTTTGATGGGAACGCCGTGTTCCAAGTTGGCCATGCCGTAGCCTTTGGAGAAGACGAGCTCCCCCGCCGAGACGATCCCCACCGCGCAGCCCGGCGAATCGGTGCGGTTCCACTCGGCAAAGATCTCGTCGATGCGGCTGGCCGGGACCGACTGGCCGGCGACGGTGACATCGGGAGGTCCGGCCCAGAGCACTGGCAGGGCCAAAAGGAAACCAAAAGCGCGGAAGATTGTTGCAGGCATTAAAGAATCCCTCCTTCACCCTCGCTCACCTCTTCACCACCATGTTCACCGTGTCACAGCTTCAGAATTGAGCAGCTCGACCAAATTTTGTTTTTTTGCCGATAGGTCAGGGTTGTCTGGTTGTTGCCGCAGACAAATTCGCGGCCCTAACTTCGATGTCGGATATCTCATGGTTGATCAATTGGTTGCAGGCTTTTGCGAAATATCAAAGCTGTGACACCGGGTCGTTGGCGACGTCGTCGCGGATTTTCTTGAGCTTTTCGAGCAGGGACTCGAGGACTCGGGGGCGCTGGGCGGCGCGGTCGATGACTTCGAAGCGGCTCTCCTCCAGGTCGTAGAGTCGCACCGTCTGCAAGGACCTGTCGGCCAATAGCTTCCAACGGCCGTCGCGCAGGGCGTGGTAGAAGCCGTTGGGGTCGGGGAATTGCCAGTAGAGCGGTCGCCGTCTCTGGAAACTTCCTCCGCTCAGGACAGCCGAGAAATCTTCGCCGTCGATGGGGCGGTCGCGAGGGACTTCGAATCCCACGATCGAGGCCAGTGTGGGGAGCCAGTCGTAGCCGCTCACCAAGGCATCCGAAACCGCACCCGCCGCGACCCGGCCCGGCCAGCGAACGATGGCGGGGACGCGAATCCCGCCTTCGTAGAGATCCGCTTTGCGCCCTCGGAAGCCGCCCGTGCTCCCGTACAGGTTGATCTCCCACCAATTTCGCCAATCAGTCGTCACGGGACCGTTGTCGCTGGTGAAGATCACCAGGGTGTGTTCCCGAAGTCCGAGGCGGTTGAGCACAGAAAGCAGCCTGCCGACCTCATGGTCCAGGTAGCTGATATTGGCGTAGTACTCCCCGGGACCGCGGGCTTCGAGGTCGGTTTGGGGTGGCGCCCCCGGCTCGCTGGGATTGTCGAAGGGGCGGGCTTTGCCGCGCGTCAGCTGACGGTACATCCGGTTGAAGCGGTCCGGGCTGGCGATGGGTGAATGGGGTTCGGCCAGGGGCAGGTAAAGGAAGAAGGGTCGATCACGATCGCGTTTCTCGAGCAGCCCGATGGCCTCGTCAACGACGATTCCCGCCGAAAAGCCTTGCAATTCTCCCAGGGCCTTGCCGTTGCGAAAGAAGTTGGCCGGGTTGCGGTTGTTGGGTACCGGCCAGGCGTGGAGCGAGATCCAATGGTCGAAGCCGTGGTCGTCGGGTTGTAGGTGGTCGGTGCGATGAAGTCCCCCGTTGAGGTGCCACTTGCCGGTCACCCAGGTCTGATAGCCGTGATCTTTGAAGAGCTTGGCCAACGTGATCTCGTTGACTCCCAACTGTGTGTCGGTGTCGGGCGGGATCCAGTTTTCAATTCCGGTGCGCACGTGGGTGCGGCCGGTGAGAAGCGAAGCGCGCGAGGGTGAGCAAAGGGGCGAAGGCGCGTAATAGGAGGTGAAACGTAGTCCCTCGGAAACCAGGCGATCCAGGTGAGGGGTTTTCAGGGTGTGATGACCGTAAGAGCCCAGGTCGCCGTATCCCAAATCGTCGGCGCAGATGAGCACGAGGTTGGGCGGCGCGTCATTCTTGGACTGGCCCGCCGGAGGCAGGGCGAAAAGAGAGCCCCAGGCGAAGAGGATCAGAAACGAAGAAATGAAGCGGTTCACTCGGAATGTCCTTTTGGTCTGAGGGTGAGCAGCAAACGGGCGGCGGCTTCGACGCGCGCTTTCGAATAGAGGAGCGGAAAGTAGCGGTTGGCCGACCATCCCGCTGCCAGGTCGCGGTAGTGGGGACTGTCCGGGTCCCCCGACTGGCCGGGATGATTGGTGGCGACACTGCGATCCCACTCGCCGACGTCCACGATCACCCGGAAGGAGGCGCCCGAAGTCTGGTTGTCGCTGCTGTTGGTGTTGTTGACGGTGAAACTGTTGCCGCCCCGCGGAAAGGGGCCGATGTCGAGCTTGCGGCGCGTCTCCCGGTTGACGGCCTCGCTCAGGGGATGTCGGAGTTGGTTGTGATGGAGACGGGCGTCTCCGTAGCGCCAGTCTTTCGGATCGCGGCTCTCGAAGCGTCCGGCTAGCTCGTCGACGGCAGCCCCGAGGCAAGAGATGAGCAGGTTGCCCCGTTCTTCGACTGGATCTTCGCCCAGCCTCGCGTCGGGTGCGTGGAGGAATCGAATCAGATTTCCGATGGGCAGCCGCCGGGCCAACTCGCGAGTTTCCGGGTCGGGGACGAGCAGCTTCTGGACTTCCTCGGCGAGATGCCGCTCCCAGAGCGAGTAGACGGCCGCCGCCGCCGAATCCGCGGCCAGAACCCGATCCCATGCGAGCAACATCGAGAGGGCTTGGCCAACCAGCGGCCGGGTGCTCGAGACCCCTTTCAGCAGCGGCACCAATTGACGGGCGGGGATGGAATACTCGTCGTGCTGGAGGGCTTTCATGTCCCCCAACCCCAGCAGTTTCTTCGATCCCAGCACTTCTTCGATTCGCCCGTAGCGAAAAGGCTCGGTCCAGCGGAAGCCGATCCGGTGGGGATACCCCGACGGCAAGTTGTTCTGATTGGCGCTGGAGAAATGACCCGCAGGGGGATTGAAGACACTGGGAAGCTCCAGGACCGGCAAATATCCGGCCCACTCGAAACGGCCGTCTCCGGGAACAGGCAGAAGCCCGTCCCAGTTGGGACGCAGGGGCGTGATCCCGGTCGCCTGCCAGCCGATGTTGCCGTCCCGATCCGCCCAGATCATGTTTTCGGAAGGGGCCAGGAAAAAGGCGCAGGCCTGGCGAAACTCCTCCCAGGTGCGGGCCTGGTCGAAGCGCAAGCTGGGCAGGTAAGGGGATGTTCCGATCTCGAGCCAAGCCGCTCGCAGGGCGTAGGCTCGGTGGTTCTCCAAGTCCTGGTGGAGGACGGGGCCGTGTCGGGTGAACCTCAATTCGATCGTCTCGGCTGGCTGGCCGCGCACCGGGACCGTCTCGGATTCGACACGCATCCTCTCCCAGCCGTCCTTGTATCGGTAGCGAAGAGTATCTTCGGGGTCGGTCTCGTAGACGTAGAGGTCCTCCTGATCGATCGAAAAGATCGTCAGGCCCCAGGCGCCGTGCCGGTTGTGACCGATCGAGACGCCGGGAAGTGCCGGCTCGCCTCCGCCGATGACGTCCCAGCCGGGCGCCGACAGATGAACGAAGTAGCGCAGCGAGGGAATCTGCTGGCGGCGATGCGGGTCGTTGGCCATGTAGGGCCGCCCGCTGAAGGTGCGGTGGGGCGCGATCACCCAGTTGTTGCTGCCCAGATCGAACGGATCGCCGAGACCTCTCGACGCAATTCTCAAACGAGGGGGCAACTGGGCGCGCAGCGCTTCGTCGACGATGTGTTGGGGACGAAACTCGGGACTTCCGCGGGAAGCGCGGTAGAGCTCGAGCACTTCCGGATCAATCAGTGAGAGGTCGAGCCCCGGGGCCGCTTCGAGCCGAGGGTCGGAGGGCACAAAACGAAGCAGCTCCATGACTTTGGGCGCGCCGAGTCTGCGAACGAGCCGGGCCAGCCGGACCTCGTCGCCGGCGTTGCGGAAGAGGCCGTTGTGTCGCGAGACGACGACTTCCGGCGTCCAGAGTCCGGGCTGCAGTCCCAGCAGCCGAAACTCGAGGGGCAACCATTCGGGGTTGCGGCGAGTCTCTTCAATGTAGGCGTTGATACCGCGCACGAAAGACCCGATGATTTCCGGGCCCTGAGGGTGGTAGTGGCGCAGCTCCTCCTCGATGGGTTGCCGGAGACGGAGCAAGCGTGCGCCGATATCGGAGTCGAGCGCCTCGGGTCCCAGGACCTCGGACCAGGTGCCCGTGGCCCTTCGGCGCCACATCTCGAGCTGAAAGAGGCGGTCGCGAGCGGCGTTGAAGCCCTGGGCGAAAAAAAGGTCGTTCTGGTTATCGGCGTAGATATGCGACACGCCCCAGGGGTCGGTCAGGATGCGGACCGGGCTCGTGAGTCCCTCCAGCTCCATGGTCCTCTCGGAGGGAACCGATTGAGGAGCAGCGGAAATCGCCAGGACGAGAAGGATGGTGACTGGGATCAGATTTCGCACGATGGCTTCCTTTGTAGTGGATTGGGGAAGCGGGATCAAACGGTATGGGGCGCCAAGCGCCCCGCATCGGCGGGACGTCGCGCAGGACGGGAAACCCGCCTTCCAGGCGGCCATTCGGAGCCGGTCAGCTTGCAAAACCGATCGAAATGGCAGTAGGTTCAACGGAGTTCAGAACTCGAGGAGAAGAGATAATGATGAAAGCATTGCTTCGAACGGTGGCGGTCCTTCTGCTGGTCGGTGGCCTATTCGCCCAGGAGAAGCGCCCTCTGACGGTGGACGACCAGCTCGACATGGTGCGGGTCGGCGGCGGAATCATCTCGCCCGACGGCGAGTGGGTGCTCTATTCCAGGTCGGAGCTGGACTGGAAGAAGAACAAGCGCAAGACCACCTGGCACAAGGTCGCCGCCGCCGGCGGCCCGGCCGTTCAGTTCATCGGCGAGGCCGGGGCGTCCGGAATCCAGTTCTCGCCGCAGGGCACCTATCTGGCCTTTCTCCGCTCCGCCGGAGAGGAAAAGGACAAGAAAAACCAGATCTTCCTGATGCGGTCGGACGGGGGCGAAGCGGTGCAGCTCACCAAGCACGAGACCGCAGTGCGCAACTTCCGTTGGACAGAAGACGAGAAGCGCATCTTCTTCAGCGCCGACAAGGCCCGCTCCAAGGAAGAAGAGAAGGAGCGCAAGGATGGTTACGACGCCATTTTCGTCGACGAAGGGCCGAGCGGCCAGAGCCAGGGCCAGTGGCGGCATCTCTGGGTGATCGACTTGGAGGAGCGGAAGGAGACCCCCCTCGTCGAGGACGACCGCATCATCTCCGACTTCGACGTCTCGCCGGACGGCGCCCGAGTAGTGTTCATTTCGCGGACCGAGAACCGCCGAAATCAGCGAAATCTGGCGGAGATCCACTTGTTGGACGTGGAAAGCAAAGAGATCCGGCGGCTGACCGAGAATCAGGCTCCGGAAAACGGAGTCGAATGGGCGCCCGACGGGAAGACGATCGCCTACATGGCGTCGGACGACGAGAAATGGGAGTTGCGCAACTCCAAGATCTGGCTGCTCGATCCGGAAAACGGCCGCCAGCGGATGGTCTCGGGGGAATTCGAGGGCAACATCCGGGGCGTCACCTGGAGCCGCGACGGCAGCTCGATTCTTTTCAACGGACTGCAGAAGACGGACACCAATCTCTACAGACTCGACGCGAATAGCGGCGAGGTCACCCAGTTGACCGATGTCACCGGATCGCTGGGCGTCTCCTCCTTTTCGCGCGACCGCAGCCGCTACGTCTACAGCTTCTCGGACTTCGAAACCCCGCCCGATTTGTGGGTGGGGCACAGCGACGGCTCCGATTCCCAGCGCCTCACCGAGGCCAATCCCTGGATCGAAAAGGAGATCGCCCTGGCAAGCGGGCGCGTCATCCGTTGGAAGAGCTACGACGGCCTGGAGATCGAGGGGCTCTTCTTTCTGCCCGCCGACTATCAGGAGGGGGCGCGGATTCCGCTTCTCCTCCACATTCACGGAGGCCCGGCCGGAGTCTTCACCAACTCCTTCGATACGCGCGCCCACATGTACGCGGGTCTGGGCTTCGCCCAACTGTCGCCCAACGTGCGCGGCAGTAGCGGCTACAGTGACGCGCTGCTGCGCGGCAACATGCGCGACATCGGTGGAGGGGACTATCAGGACTTGATGACGGGCGTCGACTACGTCATCGATCAGGGGTGGGCCGATCCGGACAAGCTGGGTGTTCGAGGTTGGAGCTACGGGGGCATCCTGGGAGGCTGGACGATCACCCAGACCGACCGCTTCAAGGCGGCTTCGATCGGCGCCATGGTCTCGGACTGGACCTCCGAGTACGGCCCCGGATTCAATCATGACGTGCGCCTCTGGTACATCGGAGGGACCCCCTGGGAGAATCCCGAGGAATGGCGGCAGAAGTCCCCCCTGACCCACGTGGCCAACGTCACGACGCCCACGCTGATCATCCACGGGATGAACGACACCACAGACACCGAACCCCAAAGCATGATGTTCTTCGCGGCCCTCAAGGACCAGGGCAAGACAGTCCGCTATCTGCGCTTCCCCCGCGAGCCCCACGGCTTTCGCGAACCCCGCCATATCCGCACCCGGGACGTGGAGGAAATCCGCTGGATGATGAAGTACGTCCTGAGCGAGGAGTGGAAGCCCTGGGAGCGGAAGAAAGCAGAGACCGAAGAGGGCGAGAAGGACGCGGCTGAGATGCCGCCGTCCCGTCCCTGATTCGCGATCAGGCGCACAACTGAGCCGCGCGCGTCAGCAAGCGGCGGGAAAGCTGAACGTTCCACCTTGCGGCCCCACCCGCGCGACGGACTTATCCATCGGCGTCCCGACTTCTCGTCCGGCGTGCCGCTTGGCTGACGCGCGCGGCTCAGTGCGCCTCGTTCCTTTGTTAGAATCTCTGCTTCAATCAAACGGGATTCAGGCAAGTCGGGGACGACCTCAACCACGCAAGCCGGTTGGAGCGGGAGTGAGTCATGAGATGGAGACAGGGTCGGCGCAGCACGAACATCGAGGATCGCCGCGGGCGGAAGGTCAAAGCGGGCGCCGGGATCGGCGGCGGCGCACTGCTGTTGATCGTACTCTTCGTGATGCTGACGGGTGAAGATCCCTCGAGAGTGGTGGAGGTCCTCAATCAACCGGGCGCCGCTTCATCAGATCGACCGGCGCCCCCTTCGGGCCCTCGTGCGGACGACGAAGAATTCGACTTCGTCCGGGTCGTTCTGGCCAGCACCGAGGACACCTGGTCGCAGTTGTTCGATCGGTCGGGCCGTCGATATCAACCTCCGGTCCTGGTGTTCTTCGACGACGCCGTCAGGTCGGCCTGCGGCACCAACTCCGCCGCCGTCGGTCCTTTTTACTGCCCGGCGGACTCGAAGGTCTATCTCGACTTGAGTTTCTTTCGAGACTTGCAAAACCGGTTCGGAGCGCCGGGCGACTTCGCCCAGGCCTACGTTGTCGCTCACGAGGTGGG
>JBFGHF010000116.1:0-8741 GCA_041578355.1 Acidobacteriota bacterium | reverse complement strand
GATGTTGAGATCGAGCACCTGAAGCGAAACCTCGTACCCGCCCAAGTTGTAAATGCCACCGAAGGGAATCACCGCGAAGCTGATCAGCGCGAAAAAGAGCGCCGCCATAGGGGAGATCGTGTGAAGGAAGCGGTTGCCCTGGGGAGGAATGAAATCCTCCTTGGTGATCATTTTGATGGCGTCGGCGATATTGTGAAAAAGTCCCAGGGCGCGGATCCCCAGCAGCGACGCCCGATTGGCGCCGATGCGGTCCTGCATCACCGCGCTTTGCTTGCGCTCCATCCAGGTCAACACGTAGGCGAACCCCATCACCACGTTGAAAAGGAAGAAGGCTTTGCCGAATTCGATGGCGTATTCCACGTCTGGTCCTAATTGAGCCGTTTGATGAAGACGTTAACGGACTCTCCTCGAGTGCGGCCCCCGCATAGGCTCCGTCCCGCTTCTAACATCGCCCTCACACATCTCACTTGGCGCCCGCTCTTTCCTAAATCGTCGTTTCCCGATTCCACCCATCGCCTCTCACATCTTCAACTCGACCAACGTCTTGCCGTACTCCTCGAGGTCTTCGTATCGTTTGCCCTGCCAGGCCTCGAAGATCTCCTCGGCGGTGTAGAATCGGGGAGCGCAGTCCAGCTTTTCCGCCAATTCCGAGAGGATTTCGATATCGTCCCGCGACTCTTCGATCGGCGGGAGGGCCTTTTCGAACCGCTGCACTCGTCCTTCGAAGTTGGTGAAGGAGCCCTCCTCCTCGGCGTGGGTGGCGCCCGCCAGGACAGCGTGAGCCCGCTTGGCCGTCTCGTTCCAGTTGGCGCCCTGAAAGACGACGTACTCGGCTTTCTCCAGGGCCGCCAGGGCGGCTTGATCCTGAAAATCGTGGCCGAATATGTAAAGGATCTTGAGGTCCCCCTCCGCCGCCGCACGCAGGATCTCGCCGACGTCCGTCGAGAAAGCGAACTCTTCGGCTCCGCGGCTGTTGGGGTTCTTGTCGCCTCGGATCAGAAAATCGTCCTCGAAACCAGGGACTTCGGCCGGGTCGCGCCACCCCATGCGGGTCACCCCCAGTTGTTTGGCGAAGAGCCAGTCGATCAGATAGAGCTCTTCGTTGGAAAGTCGAGGCGAGGCGACGACCCCGATGCTTTCCGGGCCCAGCTTCTCCCGGGCCGCCTTGAGGGCTTTGGAGACTTCGCCGAGCGCTTCGCTCCAGTCCGCGTATTGGAGCTGGCCTGAGCGGCGAAGATGGGGAGACTCGATCCGATTCTGATCGATGAATTCAAAGCCGAAGCGGCCTTCGTCGCACATCCACCAGCGGTTCACCTCGGGATTGAAACGGGGCTTGTAGCGCTGGACGCGGCGTCCCCCGGCTTTGTAGCCTCGCTGGGTGCCGTTGTACTGAATCGAGATGTTGCAACCTCGCGCACATCCGGTGCAGACGGAGGAGGATCCCTTGAGGTACCAGACACGGCACTTGAAGCGGAACTCCCTTTCCGTCAAGGCCCCCACCGGGCAAATATCGATCACGTTGCCCGAATAGGGATTGTCCAGCGTCCGATCAGGATGCAGATCGACGACCGAACGGTTGCCTCGGTTGAAAATCCCCAACTCGTGTGTCTTCGAGACCTCCTCGGTGAATCGGGTGCAGCGGCTGCAGAGGATGCAGCGTTCCTGGTCGAGCACCACGTGGGGCCCCAGCGGATGGGCTTTGCGCCGCTTGATCTTGTCCTCCAGGAAACGGCTCTCGTAGCGTCCGTACGACATGTAGAAGTTCTGCAGGTCGCATTCGCCCGACTGATCGCAGACCGGGCAATCGAGCGGGTGGTTGGTGAGCAGGAACTCGAGCATGTCGCGGCGGCCTTTCTTGACCGCCTCGCTGGAAGTCGAAACCACCATGCCGTCGCGCACCGGCGTGTAACAGGAGATCTGCAGCTTGGGGATCTTGTCGATCTCGACCATGCACATGCGGCAGCTTCCGGCAACCGAGAGGCCGGGGTGGTAGCAGTAACGAGGGATGTAGATTCCCAGCTTTTCAGCGGCCTGGATGACAGTCGATCCGGGCTTGACGTTGACATCCTGGCCGTCGATTGTGAGTGTCGCCATTTTCGTTCCGTTGTTCTATCCGCTCAGCGCCGTCGCGAATTTCTCCTCGACATCGCACGACTTGTGTTCGATATGGTGCTCGAACTCCGACTGGAACTTGCTCACATAGCTGCGAGTCGGCAGAGCCGCCGCGTCGCTGAGGGCGCAGATGCTGGTTCCCATCATGTTCTCGGAGATGTTGAGCAGGGTTTCGACGTCGCGTGCAACGCCTTCGCCCGACAGGATCCTGTGCAAAATGCGGTCGATCCAGCCGGTTCCCTCGCGGCAAGGGGTGCACTGCCCGCACGACTCGTGTGCGTAAAAGTGGCTCACCACGCTCAGGGCTTTGACCATGCAGGTTCGGTCGTCCAGAACCATCACTCCCCCGGAGCCGAGCATCGAGTCGGCCGCGGCCAGGCTGTCGAAGTCGCATTTGACCTGGAGCGCCTCTTCGGCCGTGAGAATGGGGGCGGAGCTGCCTCCGGGGACCACGGCTTTGAGCTGACGATCCTTCCACATCCCGCCTCCATGCTCGAAGATCAGCTCCTCCAGGGGGGTGCCCATGGGAAGTTCGTAGACACCGGGCCGGTTGACATGGCCCGACAGGCAAAACAAACGCGTGCCCCCGTTTCGCTCGCAGCCCACCGAAGCGAACCACTCCCCCCCTTTTTCGATGATGTTGGGAAGGTGAGCGATGGTTTCCACGTTGTTGATCACCGTGGGGCAGCCGAAAAGCCCGACCACGGCGGGGAAGGGCGGCTTGAGGCGCGGCCAACCCTTTTTCCCCTCGAGCGACTCCAGCAGTCCTGTTTCTTCGCCGCAGATGTAAGCGCCCGCTCCCCGGTGGATGTAGACGTCCAGGTTGAAGTCCGTGCCGAGGACCTTCTTGCCCAGGGCTCCCCCGGCGTAGGCCTGCGCGACGGCGTCGCGGAGGCGCTCGTAGGGTCTGACGTATTCGCCGCGGATATAGATGTAAGCCGTGTGGATGCCCACAGCCCAGCAGCAGATGATGATCCCCTCGATGAGCCGGTGGGGATCCCAGGTCATGATGTACTTGTCTTTGAAGGTGCCGGGCTCGGCTTCATCGGCGTTCACGCACAGGTAACTCGGCTTGCCGGTATCCTTGGGGACGAATTGCCACTTGCGGCCGGTCGGGAAACCGGCGCCGCCCAGTCCCCGCAGATTGGAGGCCTGCACTTCCGCCGTGACCTCCTCCGGTTCCATCTTCAGAGCCTTGAGCGCAGCCTGATACCCCCCCTGGGCGCGATACCACTCCAGGTCGCGTGCCTTCTCGTTGCCGAAGTTCTTGGAGATCAACTGTTTGATGGGCATGGCGAATCTCGGGGCGACTGGGCTACTCGCGCGTCTTCTCCAAAAGCTGATCGACGGCCTCGGGTGTGAGGTCGCCATGGTAGTCCTTGTTCATCTGCAGCATGGGGGCGATTTCGCAGGCGCCCATGCAATCGGGGACGGTCTCCCAGCTGATGGCGCCGTCCGGCGAAGTCTCACCGCTGGCCACACCCAGTTGGCTCGCCAACCGGCTCTCGATCTCTTTCGCTCCCCGCAGCCAGCAACTCAGGCTCATGCAGACGCGGATGTGACGTCTGCCCGGCAGGCGCCTGTGAAAGAGGGTGTAGAAGCTGAGCACCTCGCGGACATCGACCACGGGCAGGTCCAACAGCTCGGCGACGTATGTCTCGGCTGCTTCGGAGACGTAACCGAGCTGCTCTTGTGCCAAATGGAGGGTGGGCAAAAGCGCCGCCCTCTTGACTGGATAGCGTTTCCTGATCTCTTCGAAATGCTCGAGATTCTCGGCTGTGAATTCGAATTCCTTCACCGGTCCAACTCCCCCGCGATCATATTGACGGATCCGAAAGTGGGGATCAGGTCGGCGATCTGATCACCCACGATGATCTGCGAAAAAGCCGCCATGATGGGGAAACAGGGAGGATGACAGCGAACCCGCCAGGGACGGTCGGTCCCGTCGCTGACGACGTAGAATCCCAGCTCGCCGTTGGCACCCTCGACGAAATAGTAGACCTCGCCCTTGGCCGGGCGCACTCCGTGACCCTCCATGATGATTTTGAAATGGTTCATCAGGGCTTCGATGTTGGAGTAGACCTCCTCTTTGGGAGGGAGCCAGTCGTCGGGGCTGTCGGCGTTGACTCCCCCGTGAAATCGTCGTTGGGAACCCTCCAGCGTGGGTTCGATCAACGCCTCGTTGCGCAGCAGGCCCTTGGTCTTGCCGAACTTGCCCAGATCCGCCATCAAGGCAGGATCGATCACCTTTCCCTCGGCGTCCACGTTGGTGGGGCCTTCCGGCATCTGGTCCAGGGCTTGTTCCAGGATGCGCATCGACTGACGCATCTCTTCCATCCGCACCAGGTAGCGATCGTAATTGTCACCCTCGCTGCCGATCGGGATGTCGAAGTCGAAGCGGTCATAGATGGAGTAGGGAAAGTCCTTGCGCACGTCGTACTCCACGCCGCTTCCCCTCAGAAAGGGCCCGGTGATGCCCCAGGCCAGGGCCTCTTCGGTAGAGATCAGACCGATGCCCCTCATGCGGTCGTAAAAGATGCGGTTGCGGGTCAGCAGCTGATCCACCTCGTTGATCACCTCGCTGGTTTTTCGCAAGACTTTTCGGCAGTCGGCTACGAAGTCGACGGGCAGGTCGGCCTTGACCCCTCCGACCCGGGCGTAGGAGATGGTGAGGCGCGCTCCCGTGACTTCTTCCACCAATTCCCAGATCCACTCTCTGGCCTTGATGGCGTAGAGGAAGACCGAGAAGGCCCCCAGTTCCATCGCGCTGGCTCCAATGCAGGTCAGGTGGTCGCAGATCCGCGACAGCTCGCTCATGATCACGCGGATGTATTCGCAGCGTTCGGGGACTTTCAACCCCATCAACTGCTCCACGGCTCCGGCGAAGGCGAAGTTGTTGATCAGTGGAGAAACGTAGTTGAGGCGGTCGGTGTAGGGGAAACACTGGGTGTAGGTGCCGCACTCGCACTCTTTCTCGAAGCCTCGGTGCAGGTAGCCGATCTCCACGTTGGCCTTGCTGATGATCTCTCCGTCCAACTCTGCGTTGATTTCGATCACCCCGTGGGTCGCGGGGTGCGACGGCCCGACGTTGAGCAGCATCGTCTTGGTTTCGGTCTGCGCGGTCTGAGTCATCGAGTACTTCCGTTCAATCCTGAGGCCCGATCAGCGGCTGGCGCTTGTCGACCGGATAGTCTTTGCGCAAAGGGTGGCCTTCGAATTCGGGATAGAGGAGCAGGCGGCGAAGATCGGGATGACCTTCGAATCGAATCCCGAACATGTCGAATACCTCCCGCTCGAACCAGTTGGCGTTGGGCCAGAGCGGCGTCAAGCTGTCGACTTTGGGCTCCATTCCACCCACCGGAACCTTGACTCGCAGGCGCTTGCGGCCGCGCATCGCCAAAAAGTGATACACGACCTCGAAGCGGGGCCGACGCTTGAAGTAATCGACCGCGGTCAGATCCATCAGCACCTCGAATCCGAGCTGCTCTTTGAGAAAACGGGCCAGCTCGAGGATCGCTCCCCGGCTAATGACCACGGTGTCCTGGTCCAATTGATGAGCTGAGATCAGGGAGTCCCCGAACTCGTCACGGATTCTCTCCAACAGCGGATTTTCGGACATAAACTAACTCATCCCCCGGCCGAAGCCGCTCAGCGGGCCTGACGGGAGGAGCCCTTCGAATCTAGAGTTCCTGTTTCTGGTTCTGGATTTTATCCTGCAGCATCATCAGACCCTGCAGAACGGTTTCGGGTCGAGGAGGGCAACCCGGGATATAGACATCGACGGGAACGACATGATCGATTCCCCGGATGACCGCATAATTATCGTAAAAGCCTCCCGTACAGGTGCACACCCCGAAGGCCACCACCCACTTCGGTGCGCACATCTGATCGTAGATTTGCCTCAAGACGGGTCCCATCTTCTGGCTGATCGTGCCGACTACGAAGAGAACGTCTGCCTGACGTGGAGAGAATCGCGGCAGCCCCGCCCCGAATCGGTCGACGTCGTAGTGGGCGCAGGCCGTCGCCATGTACTCCATACCGCAGCAGGCGGTCACGAAAGGGTACTGGAAAATCGAGAATTTCCGGGCCCAACCGACGGCTTGATCGAGCCGGGTGGTGAGGAATCCCTCGCCGCCCTTGAGACTGTCTAATTCCATTCCAGCGCTCCGCGTTTCACCGAGTAGAACAGCCCTGCGAGGACCACGAGCAAGAACACCAGCATCTCCGCAAACCCGAAGAATCCCAAGTCGCGGTAGACGATCGCCCAGGGAAAGAGAAAGATCAGTTCCACGTCGAAGAGGATGAAGAGCAAGGCCACCAAAAAGAACTTCACCGAGAATTTACCTCGGACGATCGGATTGGCGTCCTTGCCGCACTCGAAAGGCATGTCGTGCACTTCCCCCGAGCGCTTGGGTCCCAACCAGTGATGGAGCGCCACCATCCCGCCCGCCGTCACGGCGGCGAAAAAGATCAGCACGAAAAAGCCGAAAAGTGCTTCCATTGCAACCGCTTTCCATCTCCCCGGCAGCGCCGCGAAGAGAGATCCGATGTGTGTCCTGAGCGGGCCTTTCGGGCCCGCAAAGATTATATCAGGAAGACGCGAAGGCGATTCCGATCCCGATGCGGACGCCGATCGGGTTCCGGATGTTGAAACCGACAGCGGTTGCCCGGAATCGAGTTCGGGGCTCGGACTCGCGATCGAGATGGTCGATTTTTGCTATCTTGGAAGGCGACGTGGAGACGACCGGACAGGCCCAGACCAGACCCAAAAGGAGGCATCCGCCTTGGCTCAAGGTCAAAGCCCCCTACGGTGAGTCGGTGCACGAGCTGAAGAAGCTGTTGGGCGGACTTGAGCTCAACACCGTTTGTCAGGAAGCCCGCTGTCCCAATCTCGGCGAGTGCTGGTCGCATGGCGTCGCCACCTTCATGATCCTGGGCGACATCTGCACCCGCGGTTGTCGTTATTGCGCCGTCAGCAAAGGGAATCCCCGAGTGCTCGATCTCCACGAGCCTGCCCACGTCGCCGAAGCTGTCGACCGGATGGGACTCAAGCACGTCGTCATCACGTCCGTCGATCGCGACGACCTGAACGACGGAGGCGCGGAGCACTTCGCTGAGACGATCCGCCAAGTCCGCACGCGGCGGCCGGAGTGTATCGTCGAAGTCCTGATTCCCGATTTCCAGGGATCCCTCGGAGCCTTGAAGACGGTTCTCGCTGCGCAGCCCGAAATCCTCAACCACAACATCGAAACCGTGCCGCGACTCTACCCCGCCGCCCGGGGCGGCGGCGACTACCAGATCTCGCTGAAACTGCTCCAAAGGTCGAAACGGTTGGCGCCCCGGATCGTCAGCAAGACTGGGATGATGCTCGGTCTGGGGGAGCGAGAGGAAGAGGTTCGTCAGGTCATGGACGACCTGCTGCAGCGAGGCGTGCAGATTCTGACGCTGGGCCAATACCTCAGACCCAGCAATTGGCATCTTCCCGTCGCCCGTCACTACTCTCCCGAGGAATTCAAGCAGTGGAAGCAGATCGGAGAGTCGATGGGCTTCGGGCACGTCGAGGCCGGTCCCCTGGTCCGCTCCAGTTACCTCGCCGATCGGCAGTTCGCTTCGCATCAGGAGAGGACCGGCGGGCTCGTCGATCTGACCGTCTGAAGAAAAAGGAGTAACCAGATGCCCCGATACCTACCCGTTCAGCTGGACTCGGCAAATGCGGACATACAGGCCGTCTACCGTGAGGTGGAAAGAGAAGTCGGCCTGGTTCCCCAATTCATCAAGACTCTGGCGCACAGCCCCAATTACCTGAAGCCGGTCGCCGACCTCTACCGGGCGATTATGGCCGGTGAGAGCTCGCTCAGCGACAAGCTCCGGCATCTGGTCATCCTCAAAACCTGCAAGGTCGACCGCTGCAAGCCCACCGTAAAACACCTCACGCGATTGGCTTTGGACGCCGGTTGGACCGAGGAGCAGATCGAGGCTTTCGAGGCCTACGCCGAGAGCGACCTTTTCAACTATTACGAGAAGGACGCTTTGTCGCTCGTGGAGCAGGTCCTGGAACGCCCCGACGACATTTCCGAACCTCTCTTCTGGACCCAGCTCGATAACCACTTCACCTCCGATCAAGTGGTGGAGATGATCACCTTGATCGGGTTCTTCAACATGATCAATCGGCTCATTCACACGGTGGAAATCGCCCCCGACCCGACACCCGAAAATGTCGAATGACAAGCTTCGAACGGCGAACGGGCGACGGTTTCAAGCGCTGGTCTTCGATCTCTTCAACACAATCCTTCACTTCGATGAAACCCTGCTTCCGGAAGTGGAAGTCAGTGGGCTCCGTTTTCGGACGACAGGGGCCGCCGTCTACCGCCAACTGAGTCGTCAACGCAACGTCGAGTTCTCGGAGGAGAGGTTCCTGGAAGAATTTCTCGAGAGCCGCCGTCGTCTCATGGAACTCTGGGGGCCGGAACTTCGCGAGTATCCTTCCCGCCGCCGCTTCGAGTTGATGGCCGAAGTGCTCGAGATCGAGGATGAAAGTGCAATCGATCTGATGGTCGAAGCCCACATGGAAGAGATGTACCGGATGATCTATCTGCCAGAGCGCAACCGGACGGTGCTGCAGCGTCTTG
>JBFGHF010000115.1:0-8769 GCA_041578355.1 Acidobacteriota bacterium | reverse complement strand
GGTCTCGCTCCTCGCTCTCGGAGACCAGACCCAGACTGCCCGGGAGACGCTGAAATAGCTACCCCTGACTTCGTTCTGACGAACAGTAGGTGTTTAGCCAAGAGCGAGACCGAGAGCGAGCGGACCATTGCGGGGGTAGGCTTGCCGAAGAGGGTTGCAGGCTCTCCCTCGCGCTCTCGGTCTCGCTCCTCGCTCTCGGAGACCAGACCCAGACAACCCGGGAGACGCTGAACCACGGACGACGCTGCGACTCAGGAATCATTCGTATCGCAAGGCTTCCACCGGGTCGACCTTGCATGCCCTGCGGGCCGGGAAGTATCCCGCGGCCAGCGTCACCAGCAGGACCAGCACGGTTCCCAGCAGGAAGCTGAACGGGTCATTGGGTTCGAGCCCGAAGAGCTGGCTTTCCAGCCAACTGGTGGTGTAGAGCGCCGTACCCAACCCGATCGCCAGTCCGATCAGAGCCAGCTTCAAGCCATGCCACAGGATGCGGCTGAATACGTCCCAGCGCCTCGCTCCCAAGGCGACGCGGATGCCAATCTCGTGACGCCTCCTGCTGACCGTGTAGGAGAGGATCCCGTAAAGCCCGATCAATGCCAGGCAGAGGGCGATCCCGGAAAAGATATTGAGCAGCCAGGCGCTCAGTCTGCGAGGGGCCACCGACCTCGAGAGCAAGGATTCCATCGTAGCCACGTCGGTCACAGGCTGGCTGGCGTCCAAGCGCCGCACAACCTGACGGACGGTTTCGGCCTCGGTCGGCTGCGAAGGATTCGAACGGATCACGACGTAGGCCTTGGCCTGCGGCTCCTGGGACCAGGGGTGGTAACGCAGCAGCGGAGTCTCCTTGTCCGGGCCGTATTGTTTGACGTCCCCCACCACGCCCACGATGGTCAACCAGGTCTCGTCGTCCGTGGACATGAACTTGCGGCCCACAGCATCACCACCGGGAAAGAAGCGCTTGGCGATCGAGTCGTTGACGATGGTCACCAGGGGGGCGCCCATGCGATCGGATTCATCGAAGAAGCGGCCCGACAAGAGGGGGATGCCCATCGCCGAAAAGTAGCCGGGTGTCACCACATCGATCCCGACGTTGAGGGGAAGAGGCTCCGCTTGACCCTCTACGCGGAGGCTGGAGTCCATCATTTGAACCCCTCGGGTGGGCAGACCGCTGGCCAAGCCGACCGCCTCGACTCCCGGCAGCCGAGCAAGTTCTCGACTCAAACTTGTGAAGAAGTCCAGCCATTGTTGGGGGGCTGAGTAGCGGTCTGGGGAGAGTGCGAGGCTGGCCGTGAGGACATTCTCGGTCCGCACGCCAGGCTCGATGCGCAAGACCCGAATGAAACTGCCGCTCATCAACCCGGCGCAAACCAGCAGGACGGTTGCGGCAGCGACCTGGGCAGTGACGAGGCCGTTTCTGCTGCGCGAGCCGCGCACTGTCTCCGCCTGGACTTGTCTTCCCTGTCGAAGGCCAGCGGCGGGATCGATTCGAGCCGTGCGGATGACGGGCAGAAGCGCTGCCGCCAGTCCGCTCAACAGCGCAGCGGACAGCGCGAAAACCGGCAAGGTGAACCCCGGCGAGATTTCACTGAGCCTGGGCAGGTCGCCGGGGGCCAGCCAGTGAATGACGCGGAGTGCCGCGAATCCGGTCAGGATCCCCGCGCCGCCGCCCAGAAGCGACAGCAGAAGGTGCTCCGTCATCAGCTGACGGACGAGGACGCGGCGACCCGCCCCCAGCGCCGTGCGAACCGCCAGCTCGGGTCGGCGGTCGCGTGCCCGTGCCAGATAGAGGTTGGCGATGTTCAAGCAGCAGACCGCCAGCACGAGCCCCACTGCTCCGAGAAGAAAGAGAAGCGAGGAACGCACTTCGCCTACGGTCCGGTCTTGCCAGGAAGTCACCCGAAAACGCCATCCACCTCCGAAGGGGAGATGCTCGGCGAAGCCCTCCACGATCGCATCGACTTCCTGTTGAACTGACTGCAGAGGGACCCCGCCGGCTCGTCGCCCGATCCCCCGCACCGACCAGCTTCTCCACGGATCCTCGATCGGGATACGCCCGGGCAGCCAAGCTGCGTGTCCGTGGTCGGGGAACCAGAACTCGCGCGGCATGATTCCCGTGATTGTGTACTGCTTCCCGTCGAGCTGAAGCAGTCGCCCCGGTGTCGACGGCGAGCCGCCGAAAAGACGCTGCCAAAGCCCGTAGCTGATCAAGACCGAGGGAGAGTTCTCGGCAGGCTCGGGTAAGATCCCGAGAATCGGGGCAACGTCCAGCACTTCGAAGAAGTTCTCCGTGACTTGCACGACGTCGAGGCGCTCCGCCCCTGCTTCCGCCAAGAGAGTAGCCTTCTGTACCGTGTATGCCGCTATTCCTTGCAAGGTGCGGCTATCCGAACGGAAAGCATGATAGGCCCCGTTGGGCAAGGGAAAACCGTCCCAGCCACGAGACTCGTTCTCGCTCGAGACGAATACGAGTTCTTCGGGCTGTGGATAGGGGAGCGGCTTGAGCAGCACCGTGTAAACCACCGCGAACACCGCCGCTGTCGACCCGATCCCCAGCGCCAGCGTCAGAGAGGTCACGAGCGTGAAGACGGGCGCCCGCATCAATCTCCGCAGGCTGTAGGCGAGGTCCCGCCGCAGGCCGTCGATGACGTGAAACCCCGAAGCCTCGGAAGCTTCCTCCCGGTAGCGGTCGATTCCCCCAAAACGCATCCTGGCCCGTCGGCTTGCTTCCTCGGGCGTCATCCCCGCCGCGATATTCGCCTCCGTTTCGAGTTGGATGTGCAGCCGCATCTCCTCGTCGAGTTCCTGCTCCGCTCGTTCCCGGTTCAGCTGGTTTCGCAGGTAGTGCAAACGATCCCGCCAACTCATCAGGCCGAACCTCCCTCGACAGATTCCTCTCCCATCACAGCCGAGATTGCCTCCAGAAACTGGTTCCAGCGGGCCGACTCCCTTCGCAGTCGACGCTCTCCGGAGGCCGTCAGCGAATAAAACTTGGCGCGTCGGTTGTTCTCCGAGACGCCCCATTCCGACCGGATCCACCCCTTGCGTTGCAAGCGCTGAAGAGCCGGGTAAAGAGAGCCGTGGTCGACTGTGATCACCTCGTCCGATTTGGCGAAGATCGAAGTGGCGATCCCGTGGCCGTGCGCCTTGGAGCGCTGCAGCGTCCGCAGGATCAGCATGTCCAGGGTGCCTTTGAGGATTTCGATTCGTCTGTCGCTGTTTGTCATTTCTCTAGTAGGGATTCTACTAGTAGAGGGGTAGAAGATCTACTAGAAAGAGTGGCCCGGGCTCTTCCTGTCGGAACTCCGACCATTGTTGGGGCGATGCCCCGGTCCACCGTTCTTCGGTGCCGGATGGACGAGAGTTTCGGGCCCCGGCCGCAACTCGGCAAGAGGGGACTTATCCTTGCGGACCGCAAAGTCGTTGGCCGGAGCTTGGACAACTCTGATCGCGGCTGCGCGGAAACGAAACCGTGTCGCCTTTTCTCTGACCGGGCCGAATCAGCCCGTGATCCGCAAACTCCCCGTTTTGGCACTCTCAATCTCTGCGAAGCGCCAAGACCGGGTCGAGCCGAGAGGCCACTGTCGCGGGAACGCACTCTCCCCACCCAGGAACGATCTACGAAAAGAAGCGTTGACCAGAGCGAGCAGGGGCGGGTCGTTTCGGCTCTTGAAGAAGCGCCCCTCCAGCAATTGTATTTGGAGAATACGAAAGTAATCATCCGTGACCGTCTCCGTCACCACCCTCCGGCCCCTACCGGCGGAGAGATCCTCCCCTTCGAGGTAGACCCAGGTCTGGTGCAGGAACTGGCGGGCGGGAAGCGTGTTGGAGAGGGCCTTCCACCGCCGGAAGTTCGCTGGCGTGCTGCAAGGCGCTCCGCCAGATGGCAGCCGCCGCGGTCGCCTTGTCACCCTGGTAACCGTGAGACGGCAGCTGCAACCCCGCACTCAGCACGCCGTTCGGCTCGAAGCCGAGATCTCCAGCGGTCAGGTTGCCGAAGGTTCGGATCATCAGCGTCGCGCCCACCAGCAGGGTCGAGAGGGCGAATTGAAAAACCAGCAAGCCTCGTTGAGCGCGCACCAGCCTGAGCGAGCCGAGTGCCCGGCCATCCTCTTTCAAAGCTCGGGTCAAGTCGATCCGGCGCAGCCGAAGGGCGGAACCCAGGCTGCACAAGACCACGCAGCCAAAGCAAAGCACGGAGGCGAACAGGAGTACGGGAAAGTCGATCAGGATTCCATCCTTTCGGGGTAGGGAATCAGGCAGAAGCGGCAAGACCAAGGCAAGGGCAACGTGCGTCGCGAGGATTCCCAAGGTCCCCGCCGCGGCACCCACCAAAGCGGCCTCCGGCAGCAGGTCCCTGTAAATCCGGATCCAGCTGCCGCCAAGGGAGAGACGAACGGCCGTTTCCCGAGCCCTTGAGACGGAATCGGCGAGAAACAGACCGGAGGCATTGACCACACAAATCAGCAAGAGCAGAAAGACCGCTCCTTGAAGCAGAATCAGCGCATGGCGGTAGTCCTGCACCAAGGTGTCGAGCAGGGGTGCGGTGGTAAACCGCACTCCATCATTGTGGCGGGGCGCCGCCTCCTGAAAAACCGAACTGAGAGCCTGCAATTGGACAGCGGCCCGCGCATGGTTCGTTTCGGGCAGGCGCGCCATCAGGCGGTAGGGTCCCTTCATGCGCCCGGGCAGTTGCTCCGGGTCATGGCTTGCCAAAGTCCAAATTTCCGGGGCGTCTCGAAGGAGTCTCTGACCCGGCGGGACGATTCCGACAACCTGAAGAGTCTCGTCGTTGAGTTTCACAGAGGTTCCCACAACGTCCCTATTCCCGCCGAATTCACGAGCCCAGAATTCATGACCGAGGAGCACTGCGGATTCGTCTTGAGGCGTCAGGAGCCGACCGTGGTGAGGGCGGATCGACAACAAGGAGAAGATGCTTGGGCTGACCGCCAACCCTTGAGGATGATCAAGACGACGGATGTGAGGCCCGCGAAGACCGTCCGGACGGAGTTCCAGCGGTTCCAGCGCGCTTCGAAATTCTTCCGAGCGTTCGCCTGTCCCTCTTCATTCAACGCAACGACGTCGACCGTTTGGATCTTGTTGTTGAGCGGTATGTTGATCGTCACCGTGGGCAGTTGGACGCCAAAGAGGTAGACGACCGCGGCCAGGACGAGCAGCAGCCTTTCGGCTCCATCGAGTAATCCGACCCCGAGCACGACCGAAATCAACAATGCAACGACCGACCCGACCCAGACAAGCATAAAGATCGGCTGGTTCTTCTGGATGACTCCATCCATCACCTGAAAGGCTCGGATGAATTCCGGGTCGTTCAAGTTTCTGATGCCCGGCATCGCCACCACGGCAAACGCAAACAGAAAGCCCGCCACCAGGGAACAGAGAAAAGTGGCCAGGGTCAACGCGATCGGAAAGACTCCCATGGTTCATCTCCAGCAGGTTTCGCGCAGTCAGTTCAAGAAGTGCCCGACAGTTTCTTAGACTGGACGAACGGCAACCAAACAGCTGTGGCCGGTTCGCCCTCCCGCGAGTGCCGTCAACCTATGGCTACAAGCCCGTTTTGTCAACCGACCACGGACGTCGAGGGCCATTGTTCTGGGAGAGAAGAAGCCAACTCCCCTCCCCTGAGGATCAGGCTTAGCCTGAATACTCGCGCTATCCGTAAAGTACTGTGAACGCGCCATTGTTATGCGTTGATTTCGACTGGAAAGGCCTGTATTTTAGTGCCGGTCATCATCCTGGCAGTTGGGGCGTCTTTCTCGATGGAGAGGTTGCAGATTCTTCCATGTAGCCAGCCCCGAAATGAGGACTTCCGGCTCGCGAGGTGAGGCAATATGAAACTGTCGAAACTTCCGCCAAATGTGTCCGTGTGGGTTGTAGTTGGGCTTCTTGCTTGGATTTTGTTGTGTGCGGCTTCGCTCCAGGCCCAGGAGGCGCGGGGGCGCGTCTATGCCGTTGTTCTGGCGCTCGACAAGAGCTTCAAAGATCGTCCTTTCACTGCGTCCGCGATCTGTGACGGTAGGATCGTTTATCAGCAGGACGGTTCGTTGGAAGCGCCTCCCAACAAGGAGAGCGTGACCCTCGGCGGGCTCCCGTTGGGGATCTGTGACGTGAGGGTCGAAACCGAGGGCATGTTCACAGAGGTGAAGAAGGGAGTCCAGGTCTTCGAGCAGGACCGCAGAGTGGAGTTCGTGCTGCGTCCCGGAGAGGGCGTTCACATCGTGGAAATCGCCGAGGGAGGCTTGGCTCGGGAGGAAGTGGCGGCCAGGCTGCGCGCCCTCGAAGCGGGTCTCGAACAAATCAAAGGCGAGATCAAATCCCTCTCGCAGCGCCCGCCCGACTGAGTAAGCAAAGGTGGGGCCACCATTGCGCCGAAGGGCGGCGCCAGGGAGTGTTGTCCGCCTTTCCGAGGCGTTTTTGCGCTGGCGCGCTCGGCTCCGGGAGGGAATCCCAAGAATAGACCGAAGCCCGGCACTGGATCGGGTATCCTGACTCCATGGCGAGACGGCTTCTGCTGGTTTCGAATTCAACAGCTTTCGGCGAGGGCTACCTGGACCATTGCATCGACGAGATGCTCGACTTTCTGGGCCCGGTGCGCAGACTGGTCTTCGTGCCCTTCGCTCTCTTCGACCGCGCCGGCTACGGCAAACGGGCTGCCCAGCGCTTCGCCGAGGCGGGGTGCGAAGTGGAGGTCCTGAGGGCCGACGATTCGGGCCGGAAGATGCTGGAGAGCGCGCCGGCGGTCTTTGTCGGCGGCGGCAACACCTTCCGACTTTTGAAGGCGCTTCAAGGCGGCGGCTTGCTGCCGGTATTGCGCGCTCGCGCCCTTTCTGGGATGCCGTATATGGGCGCCAGCGCCGGCTCCAACCTCGCCGGCCCGACGGTGAGGACCACCAACGACATGCCGATCGTCGAACCGCAGTCGCTCACCGCCCTGGGCCTCGTCCCGTTTCAAATCAACCCGCACTATCTCGACCCCGAGCCCGGATCGCGGCACATGGGAGAGACTCGCGAGCAACGTCTGGCCGAGTTCCTGGAAGAGAACGACCGCGTAGTGGTCGGCCTGCGCGAGGGCACCTGGGTTCGTGTCGAGGGCGCAGAGGCGTGGCTCGGCGGCGCCACCGGAGCGCGGATCTTCCGCCGCGGCGCCGAGCCCGAAGAGCGGGCCCCCGGCGATTCGCTCGCCGATCTCCTCGATTCGTAGCGCCTTTTCTTGAGCAGAGACTGGTGAAAGGCCGGCGGAACGGGTCCGCCGGCCTTTTGCACTGGTTCTCTCTGCGTGGCTCTGCGGTTCTGCGTCCTCGGCGGTGCTAGATCAAATCCCACCGCTGATCCGCTGAGGATACGGAGGTCCGGTTCGCAATCGAATGCCCCATTTCGACGAGATCAGGCCAAATCGAAGCGATCCAGACTCATCACCTTGTCCCAGGCAGCCACGAAGTCGCACACGAACTTCTCCTCGGCATCGTCGCAGGCGTAGACTTCCGCCAGCGCCCGAAGCTGCGAGTTGTAGCCGAAGACGAGGTCGACGCGAGTGCCCGTCCACTTGAGTTTGCCTGTCTCGCGGTCGCGTCCCTCGAATACGCCTTCGGATCCGGAAGAAGCTTGCCACTCCGTGTCCATATCGAGCAGGTTGACGAAAAAATCCCCCGTCAACACACCGGGGCGCTTGGTGAAGACGCCATGTTCGGACTGCCCGGCGTTGGCATTGAGGACGCGCATGCCCCCAACCAGAACCGTCATCTCGGGGGCGGTCAGCGTCAACATCTGGGCCCGGTCGACCAACAGCTCTTCCGCCGTCCTCGCGTGTCCGTTGGACAGATAGTTGCGGAAGCCGTCCGCGGTCGGTTCGAGCACGGCGAACGAGTCCGCGTCGGTTTGCTCCGGAGTCGCATCGGCCCGCCCCGGAACGAACGGAACCTCCACCTCGTGACCGGCTTTGCGGGCGGCTTCCTCGACCGCCGCGCATCCGCCGAGAACGATCAGATCGGCCAGCGAGACCCGCTTTCCGCCGGACTGCGAGTTGTTGAAGTTCCCTCGAATCTCCTCCAGCGTGTCGAGGACCGTCCGGAGTTGGGCCGGCTGGTTGACTTCCCAATCCTTCTGGGGCGCCAGGCGGATGCGGGCGCCGTTGGCTCCGCCCCGCTTGTCGGTGCCCCGGAAGGTGGCCGCCGAGGCCCAGGCGGTCTTGACCAGCTGGGAAATGGAGAGTCCGGACTTGAGGATCTTCTCCTTGAGAGCGGCGATGTCCCGTTCCCCGATCAGTTCATGATCGACGTCGGGGACGGGGTCCTGCCACAACTGCGGCTCCGCGGGAACCAGGGGGCCGAGAAAGCGGGAGCGAGGCCCCATGTCGCGGTGCGTCAGCTTGTACCAGGCCCTGGCGAAGGCGTCTGCAAACTCATCCGGATTCTTGTGAAATCGCCTCGAGATGGGCTCGTAGACGGGATCCACCTTCAGCGAAAGGTCGGTGGTGAGCATCATCGGGGCATGCCTTTTGCAAGGATCGTGCGCGTCCGGAACGGTGCCCCGCGCCGCCGGATCCTTCGGTGTCCACTGATTGGCGCCCGCCGGGCTCTTCGTGAGTTCCCATTCGTAGCCGAAGAGGTTCTCGAAAAAGTTGTTGCTCCACTTTGTCGGTGTGGTCGTCCACGTGACTTCCAGGCCGCTGGTGATCGTGTCGCCCCCTTTGCCCGATCCGAAGCCGCACTTCCAGCCGAGGCCCTGCTCTTCGATCGAGGCGCCTTCGGGTTCGGC
>JBFGHF010000114.1:0-8821 GCA_041578355.1 Acidobacteriota bacterium | reverse complement strand
GCGCGGCCGAGGCGTGGTTGCCGCATGTTCTTACGAAGCCCGCCAATACGGGGTCCACTCGGCCCTTCCCATCGGACGGGCTTATCGGCTCTGTCCGCACGCTGTATTCCTGCGTCCCAACGGGGCCCTTTACTCCGAGGTTTCGTCGGCGGTGATGGAAATCCTGGGAAGGTTCACCGACCGTGTCGAGCCTATCAGCATCGACGAGGCATTTCTCGACGTGACGGGCTGCGTCCGGCTGTTCGGTGACGCCCGGAGGATTGGCGAGCACATCAAGGAGGCGATTCGTCGAGAGCAGGACTTGAGCTGCTCGATTGGGGTTGCCCGAAACAAGTTTCTGGCCAAAATAGCAAGCGATCTCAACAAGCCAGACGGCTATCTCGAGGTAGAACCCGGCAGCGAGATCGACTTCCTCAAAGACCTGCCCGTTCGCCGGATCTGGGGCGTGGGTCCGCGAACCGAAGAAAAGCTCCACGGAATAGGCGTGCGCACCATCGGGGATGTGACAGCCCGAAGCAAGAGCTTCTGGGCTGCCGCCCTGGGCCGACACGGAGAGCACCTCTGGAATCTGGGCCACGGGACCGACGACCGACCGGTGCGCAGCGGCGAGGGTTTCAAGTCGCTCAGTCACGAGCATACTTTCCTCCACGACGTCGACGACTTGGAAACGATCGGCGAGACACTGTTGAGCCTGAGCGAGGCGGTGGCCCGGCGGGCCCGCAAACACAAGCTGGCAGCCGGGACCGTCGTTCTCAAGTGGCGCAATGCCGATTTCTCCACAAAGACCCGGCAGCGCCGATTGGACACGCCCAGCCATGATGCCCGGCAGATCTACCCGGTTGTTCGCCGGCTCACGCAGGAGTTTCTGCCCCTGCGCCAGAAAGTCCGCCTCTTGGGGGTAGGTCTCAGCCGGTTCGTGGAGTCAGAGGATCTCCAGCCGGATCTCTTCGACGCCCAAACGAAGCGAAAGACCCAACTCGACGAGAGCGTCGACCAGATTCGCAAGAAGTTCGGTAGGGGCATCATCCGCCCGGCCCGCTTGGTCGACAAAGCCGAACGAGAGACTTTCACGTCCTTTCTCAAGAAGTGAGGCCGCTTGCTGGAGAACGCCCGTTTCGACGCCATCATCGTGGGTGCCAGCCTGGCGGGCGCCTCTTTGGCGACTCTCCTGGCGCGCCGGGGGTACCATGTCCTTTTGCTCGACCGGGCAGAATTCCCGCGTCCCAAGATCTGTGGCGAAGGAGTGATGCCGGCCGGAGTGGGTTTGTTGCGGCGCCTCGGCGTCCTGGGAGAGGAGCGTCCGGCTTGGGCGAAGCCGTTCAACGGGCTGCGCTTTCTTCTGCCCCGAGACGAAAGCATCGACCTCGAGTTCCCGCCGGGACGCGACAACCGCGGGTGGATCATGGCCCGAGACGATCTCGACCTGGCGGTCTCGGAACTGGCCCGCCGCCAGACGGGAGTAGAGTTCTTGTCGGGCTGGTCAGTCTCCGAAAGTCGCCGCGACCCGAAAGGGGTGCGAGTCACCGCCCGCCGCAACGGCCAGAGTCGAGCCTTCCGAGGACGCGTCCTGATCGGCGCCGACGGAGCGCATTCCGGTTTTTATCGACGCGCTGGGATCCGGCGGACCATCGCTCGGCCCGGCCGTTTCGCACTTCGCGGCAATCACCAAGCCCTGGCCAATCCCTCGGCGCGGGTAGAAGTATTCTGCAACGCTTCCGGTGAAGCTTACGTAGTGGGCCTGCCCGGCGGGAGCGCCCGCGTCAGCCTGCTGCTCGACGGTGTCCGCAGAAAGGGCCGAGCCAAATCGGAACTCTATCGCGAGCTGATCGGCGGCTTCCAAGGGCTCGGCGTGCGCCTCTCCGAACTGATCGGGTCGGGTGTGGAAGCGCGCTCGCCGTTGGCTTTCCGGCTGGACCGCTGCCACGGTGAGCGCCTCCTGCTGGTCGGCGACGCAGCGGGCGCCGTCGATCCCGTGACGGGACAGGGGATGACGATCGCGCTGCGCGACAGCCTCTTGGCCTGCCGTGTCCTCGATGGCGCCCTCGGTCGAGACTGTCTCCTGAGACGGGACTTGGCCGAATTCACCCCCTTGCGGGCGCGACACTTCGAGCCCTCCTACCGCCTCGCCCAGCAGCTCCTCTTCCTGCTCCGTCACCCCTATTTGGCCCGTCGCGCCGCCAGAGCCATCCGACGAAACCCCGACCTGCGACAGCATCTTGGGGCCATGGCCTGCGCCAGTCAACCCGCCAACCTGCCCAAACACGACATCCTGCGCCTGATGATCGGTTTGTGACCGTCCGCGGGCATCTTGGCCAAATGCCCGACTTCACGTTCAGGAGCGGGCAGACTCGGATATCATGGGGTACGTGCGAATCTGGGGTTCGAGGGCTGGTATCGTTCTGGGCGTGCTGGGAGCGGCCTTGGCGGAGACTGCGCCCAGGGAGATTCGGCGGGGACTGACCTACGAGCACAGGCAGATCGAGGGGCCGCTTTCGATCCACATTCTGGTCGCAGATCCGACGGAAATCGAGATCACCGCAGCCCGAGCGCTCAACAACGGCATCGGGCGCGAGACGGTCTCGTCGATCGCCGCCAGAAAGGGTGCGGTGGCCGCTGTCAACGGTGGATTCTTCCAAATGGGCGGGCGCTACGACGGTGACCCGGCCGGACTGCTTCGCGTGGAACGGCGCTGGTTCTCGGACGTGGTTACGCCCCGAGGGGCGATCGGCTGGAAGAGCGGCGGCGCCGAGGTGCTGTTGGGACGCGCCTCCGTCCGCTGGATGCTGCAGCTCGAAGACGGCTCCTTGCCCATTGGCGGGATCAATCGTGCCCGCTCAGACAACCAGACAGTGCTTTACGGCTGGGATTTCCACCGCTCGACCCTCACCGACCCAGGCGGTTGGGAAGCGCAGATCCTCGAAGGGCGAATAGTCAGCATGGGTCGCCGAGGCGACACTCCCATACCTCCCGGGGGTTACGTCTACTCCGCTGGCCCCAAGTCCCCCCAGGCCGTCATCGAACGGCTTCAAGAGGGAATCTCAGCCAAGCCTGTAATGGGCTTCACCGAGGCTGGGACCACACGGGGACCCGAATGGGAACAGATGGATCACATCATGGGGGGCACTCCACTGTTGATCCAAGAGGGGAAAATCAAGCAAGACATCGACACGGAACAGGTTGACCAGGGATTCGTGCTCAAGCGCCATCCCCGCACCGCCGTGGGCATCCTGCCCGACGGCCGCTGGGTACTTGTGGTGGTCGACGGCCGTCAGAAGAACCTCAGCATCGGCATGAGCCTCGGGGAATTGGCGGACTTCCTGGCATCGCTGGGCTGTGTCGAGGCCCTCAACTTGGACGGCGGAGGCTCGACCACCATCTACCTCGAGGGCAGAGTCATCAACTCTCCCTCCGATTCCGGAGTGGAACGGCCCGTCTCGGACGCCATCCTGATTCTCGAAAAGTGAGGATCCACCGAACCGCGAGGGCCCGACTCGGCATTGGTCTCCGTCCATTACTGGCGTATCGCCCGAGTTGAAGGGCTGGCTCGACCTAGGCGAGCCCTGAGATCTCGTCTTGAAACTGCTGCATCATCTCCATCTTCTCTCGATGGGGCAGGAAGGAGGAGCGGACGCTCTGCAGGGCGATGGAGGAGAGATCCTGGAATGTCAGGTCGAAATACTTGGCGGCCGCGAGGTACTCGTCGACCAAAGTGGTTTGAAAGAGCCCCGGATCGTCCGTGTTGAGCGTCACGGGGACCCCCCGCTTGTGCAGCAGCCAAAAGGGATTCCTGGAGATGGGCGCCCAGGCACCGGTGAGTTGATTGCTGGTCAGGCAGACGTCCAGGGCGATGGCGTGATCGCGCAGATAATTCATCAAGGCTGGATCGCGGGCTGCCTGAATGCCGTGGCCAATGCGATGGGCGCCCAGCAACTTGACGGCGTCCCAGATCTGCTTGGGCTCGCCGATTTCGCCCGCGTGGACATGGGCATTCAAGGCGTTTGCCCTTGCGAATGCGAAGACCTCTTGAAAATCGGCCAAGGGGAGCGAATGCTCGTCACCCCCCAGACCGATCGCGACCACGCCCCGCCCGCGATTCTGTTCCGCCAGCCGCACCGTGCGCCAAGCGGGTTCGGGGCCGAATTGGCGAACACAATCGAAGATCCAGCGAAGCTTGATGGGCTGTTCCGTCTCCAGTTTGCGCGAGCGTTCCAGGAGGGCTTCGACCACAGCCTCTCCATCCCCGCCGAATCTCCAGGGAATCGAAGGCGTGCAGATGATCTCGGCGTAGCGAACGGTTTGCGCCAGCAGTCGACCGACCAGGTCGTCGAGTAACGACTCATAATCGACGGGTTCGCGGAGATGCTCGCAGACCGTTTTGAAACGAAGCAGGAACTGCCCGAAGTCGTCGAATCGATAGACTTTCCGGCGGATCTCCTGCAGCGTGCAATCGGCCAGGTCGGTGCGGTGTCGTTGTGCCAGGTCGAGCAAGCGCCGGGGTTCAATCGAGCCCTCCAGGTGCAAGTGCAGCTCTCCTTTGGGCAAGCGCGCCACCAACTCACTCGACACTTCTCTGGCTGACGGGGTCATTGACCGGGTCACAGCTTGAAATTCAACTTTCGGGGATTCGAGGCTGAGCAGCTCCCTGTTTTCTTTCGAGACAGTTGGTCCGGGGACTAGCCGAGCAGCTGCAACTCGCGCAGCTGACGGATGGTTTCCTCGGAAATGAAGTGGTCATAGGTTCGCAACTCTTTTTTGGCGGGAGTTCGCTTTCGCATCTCGTCCCAGCACATAGGCGAAACGAAGATCAAGTCGGCTTCGTCGACGATCTTTTCGATCAAATCCTCGCGATCGATCGGCGCGATCCAGAACTTCTTCTCGGTCGAGGGGTGGTAGATGTTCATGAACACCTCCCAGGAGGCATGCATGGTTCTCGCGTCCCGGATGACAATTGCGATGTTCTGGTGGCGTGCCGCCTCGAGGATTTCGGTATAGATCTCGTGACTCGGTTTGAGCTCGACGACTTCCTTGCCCAAGGACGCCGCCAGATCTCCGACCTCCTCCAGGTGCCAGCTGGTGGTGACCAGAAAATCCGACGCTTGGAGAGTCTCCTGGTCCTGCGCCGCGGGTTTCTCGCTGAGCGGGATTGGCGTCACCGTAGCTCCGGTTCGTTTCGCCAACTCGCGCGAGAAGATGAAGGCTTCTTCCTCGTGATCGACCACCGCCAGTTTGAGGGGTCGTAGATTGTTGCCGGTGGCGAAACTGTCGAGCAGACGCGCGAACTTCTGCGGTGAAAGTCCGAGTCCCCGCGCTTTCTCCGAGACCTCTTCGAGCTGACGGAAGATGGCTCGGCGGCGCATGTTTTCGAAGGTGTCAGGATCGCGTTTGCTCAGAAAAGCCCCGCTGCCTCGGACGATTTCCACGAGGTTTTCCTCGGCCAAGCGAAGGTAGATCCTACGGATGGTTTTGTAATTGACACCCAGATCCTCGGAGAGTTCGCGTATGGCGGGCAGGCGGTCGCCTGCGTGAATCTTGCCGCAATAGATGGCTGAGAGAAGCTGGCCCTTGACCTGATCGTAAAAGCTCAGCTTAACGTTCTTGTCCAGGTTGAATCGCAGCATCGCGTCACCGCTGCGGGTCATGAGGCCGCCGTGGTAATTCGACCTGGGGCGCCCGAAATGACCTCGAGTCCGTTCAGGTGGGGACGCAGGGCGTCAGGAACGGCGACGCTCCCATCGGACTGCTGAAAGTTTTCGACGATAGCGACCCAAGTGCGCCCCACCGCGAGCCCCGAACCGTTCAGGGTGTGGAGGAAGCGCGGTTTCTTGCCCTCCGCCCGACAACGGATGTTGGCGCGCCGGGCCTGAAAGTCCTCGAAGTTGCTGCAGGACGAGATTTCCCTGTACATGTTCTGGCTGGGCACCCAAACCTCAATGTCGTAGGTTTTCGCCGAGCTGAAACTCATGTCTCCGGTGGACAGCGTGACGACTCGATAGGGAAGTTCGAGGCGACGGAGAATCTCCTCGGCGTGGCTGGTGAGGATCTCGAGCTGTTCGTAGGAATCCTCCGGCTTGGAAAATCGGACCAGCTCGACCTTGTTGAACTGGTGCTGCCGGATCAGGCCGCGGGTGTCTTTACCGTAGGACCCGGCCTCGCTCCGGAAGCAGGGCGTGTAGGCCGCGAAGGCCTGCGGGAGGCTCTCTTCCGGGACCACTTCCTCGGCATAGAGATTGGTTATTGGCACTTCGGCCGTGGGCACCAGGTAATAATCGGTTCCTGCTACGCGGAACAGATCCTCCTCGAACTTGGGTAGATTGCCCGTCCCGAAGAAACTGCGCGAATTGGCCATGAAAGGCGGCAGGGCCTCCTGGTAGCCGTGCTCGAGGGTATGAACATCGAGCATGAAGTTGATCAAGGCGCGCTCGAGCCTTGCGCCCACGCCGTAGTAGTTGGTGAACCGGGCGCCTGTGATCTTGGCGGCCCGCTCAGGGTCGAGGATCCCCATCGCCGTGCCCAGGTCCACATGGTCGAGGACCTGGAAATCGAAGTCGGGCCGATCGCCAACTTGACGCACCAACGAATTGGCCTGCTCGTCCTCCCCGACCGGGACCGTTTCGTGGGGCAGGTTGGGGATGTCCGCCAGAAAATCGCGCAGTTCCTGACGCAACCCCGAGAGGCTTTCGTCGAGCCTTTTGATTTCACCGCCAACGCGCTTCATCTCCGCGATCTTCTCGGTGGCGTCGACCTTGTTCCGCTTGAGCTGCGCGATTTCTTCACTCGTCCGGTTGCGGAGCGCTCTCAGCTCTTCCCATTTCAATCGCGTGCCGCGCTCCTGCTCGTCGAGTTGGAGGAAGCGCTCGGTGTCCAGCGTGTACCCCTTGGTTTGAAGGCGCCGGGCAACTTGTTTTGTGTCTTCGCGTAGGATGTTTCGGTCCAGCATGTCTCTTGTTTTAGGGTTTTCGGTGTCAGCGCTCCAGATTGAGTCCCCGCAGAAACTCGCGAAAGGGCTCGCTTAAGTCCTCTCTTTTGAGCGCCATCTCAACCGTGGCAATGAGAAACTGGAGTTTGTCGCCAGCATCGTAACGGACACCCTCAAAGCGGTATGCGTAGAGATCGTGGCCGCGGTCGACCAGGCTGCGGATGCCGTCCGTCAGCTGAATTTCACTGTCTGCGCCGGGTTGAGTCCGTCGCAAGCTGTCGAAGATGTCGCCCGTCAGGATGTAGCGGCCGATGATCGCCAAATTGGAAGGGGCTTCCTCGGGTTTGGGCTTCTCGACCAAGCCGCGCACTTTGTAAAGGCGCCCCCCGAATCGGCCGGCTACCGGCTCGGCGTCGACCACGCCGTAGCGAGAGATGTTCTCGCCTTCGACTTCCTGAACGGCAACGATCATGCCGGGCAGGACGTCGAACACATTCGCCAACTGTTGCATGGCCGGCAAAGTGTTGTCGATGATGTCGTCGCCCAGCAGGACCCCAAACGGCTCCGATCCGACGAACGGCTCGGCCGCCAACACCGCGTGTCCCAGCCCAAGCGGGCGCTTTTGACGAACCGAGGAAACGGCGATCATCTCGGAGATTCCCGTCACCAGATTAAGCAAATCTCTCTTGCCGTTCTTCTTCAGCTCCGTATCGAGTTGGAAGTTGTAATCGAAATGATCGGCTATGGCGCTCTTGCCTTGACTGGTCACAAAGAGAATGTCGTGAAACCCCGAGGCTACGGCCTCTTCAACGACGTATTGGATGGCCGGCTTGTCGACGATGGGCAGCATTTCCTTGGGGATCGCCTTGGTGGCAGGCAGGAAGCGCGTACCCATGCCGGCAGCGGGTATTACGGCTTTCAAGAGATTGGTCATTCCGACACCTTGTTCGTCCCCGATCCAAAACCGGATGATAGCACGGAGTGGTTGGCGCGATGCCCCATTCGGCCGCCGGTCGCGGAGCGCCAGAAGGGGTTCTGAGACGGGGGCCGCGAAGCAGCCGCGGAATCAGATCGTTGCTTCGGACTCACGGGAAGAAGTAGGATAGAGGGCCTATTGTAATAATATCTACTTTCGACTCGGGAGAAGTCGATGATTGGACCTTTAGCTTATATGGACCCGGGCACGGGTAGTTTGTTGCTCCAGATCCTGCTGGGTGGCGTTGCAGGCCTCTTTGTTTTCCTGAAGCTGTTCTGGCACCGAATACTCTCTGTTTTCGGGTTGCAGAAGGACGCGCACAAGGCGGCAACGGGACCGCAGGTCGATGGCGAGCAACAAAGCTGAGGGAACAGTCCCGTCGCCCGTCCTCAGCGAGCCGGGGTCTTTTCGCGATCGACACGGCCGCATTTTCTACTTTCAAGGCGAGGTCTACCGCACCCTGAGCGAGAAATCGCTGGCTGACTTCCAGCAGTTGGCCTCGACGCGTTTCTACGCCGAGTTCCGCAAAGACGGATCGCTGGTGGCCAGCGAGCGGGTGGACGATCCCCGCCCCTCGGAATTCGCGGGCGAATGGGCCGGGGTGGTTCGCCACGAGCGAATCCCGTTTATCTCCTATCCCTACGAATGGTCCTTCGGCATGCTGAGAGACGCCGCGCTGTTGCAGCTGCGGCTGACCAGTGCGGCTGTCAGGGAAGGCATGATTCCCAAGGACGCAAGCTCCTACAACTTGCAATGGGTCGGCAACCGGCCGGTCTTTATCGACATCGCTTCTTTTGAGAAAATGACGCCCGGTCGGCCTTGGGCGGGGTATCGGCAGTTTTGCCAGCTTTTCCTCTACCCGCTTCTCTTGCAGGCCTACAAGAACGTCCACTTTCAGAGCTGGTTGAGGGGGAGCCTTGAGGGCATCG
>JBFGHF010000113.1:0-8847 GCA_041578355.1 Acidobacteriota bacterium | reverse complement strand
GGCGGTGATGCTGCTGCCCACGGTGGGCAACCTTTTCCTGCTTTACTTTTACAGCGATCCCACACCGCCCGTGGGGCCCATTCTGAGTGGTTACCTGGGAGCTTTCCTGTTGGGAGCGAGCCTGATGGCGGTGGGCGTCTTCATTTCGTCGCTCACCGAGAATCAGATCGTGGCCGCTGTCGTCACCTTCGGGATCTTCCTGGTGCTCTGGGTCATCGACGTCAGCGCGGGCACCGGCAGCTCGTTCCTCAACGAATTCCTGCGCTACATCTCGGTCCTCAGTCACAACGAAGACTTCACGCGAGGGATCATCGACACTCAAAACGTGGTTTTCTACCTCTCGCTGATTTTTCTGGGACTGTTTCTCACATCCGTGTCCCTGGACTCGGTCAAGTGGAGGGAATAGGATGCTGAAACACGTATACGACAATCTTGGCTTCGCCGGCCTGGTACTTTTGATCGGGGGCTGGTTCGCATACACCCTCAACGGCGATTGGAACCTCTGGGTCCAGATCGCCATCTACAGCGGCGCCGCCCTGCTGGTCGCCTTCTTGGCGACGCGCATTCCCAAGATCGTGGCTTTCCTGACCACCCCGGGGGGACGCCGCGGTGGAATGGCGGGAGCTTCGGTTCTCCTGGTGCTGGGGATTCTCTTTTTCGTCAATTTTCTCAACTATCGGCATCATCAGCGTGTCGACCTGACCGAAGGGGGAATCAACTCTCTCTCCGATCAGACGGTCAAGGTGCTCGAGAACCTGGACCGCAACGTCGAGGTGATCGGATTCTACGAAGACCCCGTGGGAGCCCAGGAATTCAGCGAGCTTCTCAAGGAGTACCGCTTCGTATCCTCGAGGCTCGAATATGAAGTCGTGGACCCTCAGAAAGATCCCGCCCGGGCGGCCAGCAATCAGATCCGAAGTGAAGGTCGGGTGGTTGTGGTGCAGGGCCAGAACCGGCAACAGCTCGACACTCTCTCTGAAGAGACCCTGACCAACGCCATCATCAAAGTCACTCGGGAATCGGAGAAGAAGATCTACTTTCTGGCGGGCCACGGAGAGCGCGACATCGATGAAAGCGGCGACGAAGGCTACAGCATCATCAAGCAATCCCTCGAGGGTCAAAACTATCTGGTCGAGAACTACAACCTGGCGATCGAAGGCAAGGTGCCTGAGGACGCGGCACTGCTGGTTTCGGCGGGACCCGAATCGGCTTTCTTCCCCGGCGAGGTGGAGCTGATCGAGGAGTACCTGAACCGCGGCGGCAAGTTCCTGCTTCTGGTCGATCCGCAGAACGACTTCAAGATGGACGACTTCCTGTCGGGTTACGGCATCCAACTCGACGACAACGTCGTCATCGACAACTCCCTGCGGGGCATGCTCTCGGGTTTGAGCGCCGCCGCTCCGCTGGTCGACGCCTACGAGCCTCATCCCATCACCGAGAAGATGAACCGCACCACTTTTTTCCCCTTCGCCCGCAGCGTGGAGGCGGTCGAGAGTTCCTTGGGCTATGTCAGCAAGCCCCTTTTTTCCAGCTCGATCAGAAGTTGGGGAGAGACCGAGTTGGTGGAAGGAGAAGCGGTCGAATTGAACGAGGGAAGGGACAAGGAGGGGCCTTTGACGATGGCGGTGGTGTCCACCAAGACAATCGAGCAGGCTGATGAAGCCGGCGGTTCCGAGGCCTCCGAGTCCGAAGGGGAAGATGAGACCGCCGCCCCGGAGGGCGAAGCGGAAGAGGAGCCGGAAGAGTCGGAGGACGAAGACGGCCCAGCCACGGAGAGCCGACTGGTCGTTTACGGGGACTCCGACTTCGTCATGAACCTCTATGTCGGAGGCCCGGGCGGCAACGCCGATCTCTTTCTCAACACCGTGAGCTGGATGGTCGGTGACGAGGATTTGGTGGCGGTGCGTCCCAAGGACCCCACCAACCGCCAAATCCAGATGACGCCGCGCGACACCCGCATTCTGTTTCTGTTTTCGGTGCTCGCGCTGCCCCTGGCCACCTTGGTCCTGGGAATCAGCATCTGGTACCGGAGACGGTAGGCGAGAGGTGGCGCAGGCATCCTGCCTGTGCTCCGGAACAGGGAGCGCAGCCTGGAAGGCCGCGCCACGGCAGGAGCCATCAAAAATGAAGAAACTCGGACTTCTTTTCGCACTCTTCGCGGGACTTGGCTTGTTCGTTTACTTCTACGAAATCAAAGGAGAGGAGGAACGCAGCGCCGCCAAGGAACTGGAAGAATCCGTTTTGAAGATCGAGGAGGACGAGATCGTCTCCGTCCGCCTCGAAGAGCCCGGGGAAGACCCGATTCAGCTCAAACGGGAAGGCGAGGACTGGCTTCTCGTCGAGCCGATTGAAAGCGCCGCCGACCAATTCGCGGTCGACGCGTTGCTCCGCGACTTGAGCGGCGCCGAGAAGGATCGCACCCTCAGCTTGGAAGAGGCGGGCGGGCTGGAACCCTTCGGTCTCGACGAGCCGAGGTTGCGGCTTCAACTCAAAACCCCCGAGCAGGAAAAAACCCTCTACGTCGGCGGCGAAGACTACACCGGCACCAAGATCTACTTGCGGCTGGAAGGGGCCGACGAAATCCACCTCTCTCCCAAAGCGATCCTGACCAGCGCCGACAAGAAACTCTTCGACTGGCGCAGCAAGAGCCTTCTCGATTTCGAGCAGGACAAGGTTCAGGCCGTCGAATTGTCCCGACCCGCGGGCAAGGTCCGGCTCGAGAAAGTGGATGGGGATTGGAGATTGGTGGAACCGATCCAGGAAAAGGCGGATTCGAGCGCCGTCTCCAGCCTTCTTTCGGGAATCAAGTTCGCTCGCATCCAGAAATTCCTGTCCGAGACCTCCGACGATCTGACAACCCACGGCCTGGATCAACCCCGCTTGGTGCTGCGCCTCCGCGAAGAAGGTCAGGACCGTTGGAAGAGTTTGGAATTGGGGGAGAAGAAGGACGACCAATACCCGGCACGACATCCCGACCGGCCGGCCGTTTTCACCGTGCAGGAGTCGGTGGCGGAGAAGATCTCGCAGGATGTGTGGGAGTTTCGCGACAAGGACATCGTCGGCGTCGATCAGGACCAAGTGAACCGCTTTGCGCTGACGACGCCCGAGGGCGTGCTGGCGATCCGTCGCTCGGGAGAGGAGTGGATCGTCGAGTCGCCGGAAGAGCAGCGAGGCAAGACCGTAGCCACCTGGCGCTTTTGGTCACCGCTGAGCGGGATCGGATTCGAGTCGATCTCCGACCAGCCTTCACAAGAAGGCGACCCGCGCTTCGCCTCCTCGGAATTCACTCTGGAGCTGACGCTGAAAGACGAATCCAGTCTGTTTTTCGATTTCGCCAAATCGGGGGATTCGTACCTGGCCCGCCAGCGGGCCGGCGGGCGCAACGGAACCATCGCCGAGAGCGATTTCGAAAAGCTGCAGCTCAAAGCCGAGGAGATCGTGGACGAGTGAGGAAATGGGTCCGTGGGTCCGTGGGTTAATGGGTCCATTGGTCCATGGGTCCATTGGTCCCTTGGTGGCGGAGCCGGGAGCCCTAAACCTTCATGAACATCGGCATTACCTGTTATCCGACTTTCGGCGGCAGCGGCATCGTTGCCAGCGAACTGGGGCAAAAGCTGGCACAGCGCGGCCACACGGTCCACTTCATCAGCTCGGCCATGCCGGGCCGGCTGCTGGGACTCGAAGACCGGGTCTTCTTCCACGAAGTCGAGGCCATGAACTACCCGCTCTTCGAATACGTTCCCTATGCCCTGGCGTTGGCCACCAAAATGGTGGAAGTGACCGAGCTGCAGGGACTCGATCTTCTCCATGTCCATTACGCGATCCCCCACTCCATCAGCGGCATCCTGGCGCGCGACATGCTTCATCCCAAGCGCCTTCCCTTGATCACCACTCTGCACGGCACGGACATCACCCTGGTGGGACGCGACCAGTCTTATCGCACCATCACCCGCTACGGCATCCAGAAGAGCGACGGCGTGACTGCGGTCAGCGAGTTTCTCCGCCGCGCCACCTTCGAGGAGTTCTGCGGCGACTGCGACATCCGCGTCATTCCCAACTTCATCGACGTGGAGCGGGTGCGGCGGTTCTATTCAGACGAAATGCGCAGCCGCTTCTCTCCGGCAGGAGAAAAGCTGCTGGTCCACGTGTCCAACTTCCGCCCCGTGAAGAGGGTCGAGGACGTGGTCCGGGTCTTTCATCGAGTCTCGGAGGAGATCCCTGCCCGACTTCTCATGATCGGGGACGGTCCCGAGCGTTCCCGGGCTCAGCATTTGGTGAAGGAACTCGGACTGGCGCGCCACGTCTTCTTTTTGGGAATGGTGGGACTGGTGGAGAACTACTTGTCGGTTTGCGACCTGATGCTGCTCACTTCGGAAACCGAGAGCTTCGGGTTGAGTGCCCTGGAAGCCATGGCCTGCGAAGTGCCGGTCGTCGCGACGCGGGTGGGAGGCATTCCCGAACTCGTCGTCGACGGCGAATGCGGACTGCTCTCTCCCTTGGGTGACATTGCCGCCATGGCCGACGGCGCTTTGACGATTCTCGAAGAAGATCGCCTCGAAGACTTTCGCAAATGCGCCCGCTCGCGAGCCGTCGAGCAGTACTCCGCCGACCGGATCGTGCCGGTTTACGAGGATTACTACCGGGAAGTGCGGGAGGAGCTCTGAGCCCACGGCTTACCGGCTTCAACGCCCGGGAAGACAGGCATCCCTGCCTGTCACAAAATCTTGACGCAAACAATGGCCCCTCGGACCCATGGACCCGGAGACCCGCTTCGACTATAGTGCTGAACCCGTATGTCCGGGCAGCACTCTGAGCAACAAGAGGACGAGATGAAAGAAACGGTCAAGCGATCTCCCACTGTCTTGGAATCACTCGTCCCCGTGATGTTTCTGATCACGATGCTCACCGCCTCGGTCATTTTCTTCGGAGAGGATTCCTCCTACGGACCCAACCAGATCACATTGATTTTGGCCGCGGGCGTGGCGGTGCTGTTCGGCTTGCGCCTCGGATTCACCTGGAAAGAGCTGGAAAAAGGGATGGTCGAAGGCATCGCCCTGGCCACCGGCGCCATTCTGATTCTCCTCGTGGTTGGATCGCTGATCGGTTCCTGGATCCTGGCCGGAATCGTTCCGAGCATGATCTACTGGGGTCTGCAACTGCTCCATCCCAGCGTGTTCTTCGCGGCGGCCTGCGTGATCTGTGCGCTGGTCTCTTTCGCCACCGGAAGCTCCTGGACAACAGTCAGCACCATCGGGATCGCTCTGATCGGCATCGCCGCGGCGCTCGATCTCAGTTTGGGCATCGGTGCCGGAGCGATCATCTCCGGCTCCTATTTCGGGGACAAGCTCTCGCCCCTCTCGGACACCACGAATCTAGCGCCCGCCATGGCGGGTACCGACTTGTTCACGCACATCCGCCACATGCTGTGGACCACCGTTCCCAGCATCACGATGGCCTTGATTCTCTTTACCTCGATCGGGCTGGCAGGCGCCGCTCAGGGGTCCGCACGCAACCTCGAGCCGATTCTCGATGCCCTGAGCAGCAGCTTTCAAATCGGCTGGTATCTGATGATTCCGCCGGCCATCGTCCTCTTCATGGTGATGAAGAAAACTCCCGCTTTCCCGGCCCTGCTGATCGGGTCCCTGGTGGGGGGGCTGTTTGCCTGCCTTTTCCAGCAGCAGGCCGTCCTCAAGTTCGTGGGCGACAGCGATCTTCCCACCGCGGCCGCCCTGGCCAAGGGCTTCTGGATGTCGCTCTTCAGCGGATTCCAATCCAGCACGGGCAACGCGGCGATCGACGATCTGCTCACTCGCGGGGGGATGCAGAACATGCTCGACACGATCTGGCTGATCGTGTCGGCCATGATGTTCGGCGGGGTGATGGAGAAGACCGGCATGCTGGCCGCGATCGCCAACGGGATCCTGGGCTACGCGCGCAGCACCGGTTCTCTGATCGCCTCCACTCTCGCCACCAGCATCGGCATGAACATCGTCGCCTCCGACCAGTACATCGCCATCGTGGTTCCGGGCCGGATGTACCGGGCCGAGTTCGTCAAACGCGGGCTCGCCCCGAAAAACCTTTCTCGCTGCCTGGAAGACGCCGGTACGCTCACCTCGCCCCTGGTTCCCTGGAACACCTGCGGGGCATTCATGGCTTCCAACCTGGGGGTGGCGACTTTCGCCTATCTGCCCTTCTGCTTCTTCAATCTCTTCAACCCGGTGATCTCGGCCATCTACGGCTTCACCGGATTCACGATCGAAAAGCTTCCCAAAGAGGCGGCGACCCCCAAGGCCGCATAGTAGCGGCAGACCTCAATCCCGGGAATTCCGTGGTGTTCGACCGGATCGACATCCGGTCAATAAGCCAAAGGTGTCGCCCCGAAAAGCTCGGAGAGCAGGAGCCGCACAGTCACACCGACCCGCAAACCCACTGGCTTCAGTTTCCTCCCGTCGACCAAGCCGCGAGGTCACCGGACTCGAAGCCGTCGGTGAAGATCAGCTGTTCGAATTGCGGCGTCCCGTTGCTCAGCTGACTCACTCGGATGACGGTGAGATCGACTTTGTACTCGGAGTCGGGGCTCTCCAGGCAGAACACCCATGTGCCCTCGGAATCGAATCCGAGTTTTCGCTCGCCTGGGAAGAGCGTGGTGTGGGCCCCGCTCACTTCCACTTCGAAGCCGTCGCCAAACCGGTTTCCGGCCTCGTCGTAGACGAAGATCCGAAGCCGGGTGTCCGGCGGGGCCTGCAAACCCGGCTCGACGCTCGAGACGGCGATTCCAAGCCTCTGTCGAACCCTTTCGGTGCCCATGCCTTCGGTTGTGGAGACGGCCAGGCAGAAACCTGGACAGAGCCAGGAGTCCGCATCGTTGGCCGCCAGAGAGAAGGCCTCCGTCAACAGCCTGCGCGGCCCCCCGGCCGGATCGTCTGCAGAGCGCCGAGCGGCCTGCGCGGAACCGCCGCCCGCGTCGATCAGATAGGACGTGGCTACTACCCGAAGCGAATCCGGACCACACCCCCGGTCCCCTTGAGGCGCCAGGGTGCGAAATCCCACGGCAATGGGTCCCTGGACCAGTCCGGGCGCGGTCATGTCGAAGCGCATCACCCCGCCTCGCGGAATCGTGGCGGACGTGAACGGCCCGGGCTCGCCATTGAAGAGGACGGGAAAATCCGAGGGTATGAAACCTCCGTGGAACAGCACGCCTACTTCGCACGAATCCGAGAGGGGATCGCGGTTGGTGATCTGCAGGCTGGTCACGGCAAACTGGCCGTTGCCAAGCGGGCCCGCGAATGCCTGCCCCACGGTGACAAAGGTCCGAAACGACTCATACTCGTCGAACGCGGCAGGACCGCTCCGGGTAAAAGCAGGTGTCAGAACGGCAAATACAACCAGGCAACTCGTCATTCTCTTCAACATCGAACAAACCTATCCGTTGGGGGCCAGTTCCGCATTAAGAACACTAGTTTCGTCGATCGCGAGAGAATCCTCAAGCTCGAGCAGCCCGCTGAAAGAGAAAGCGCGCGCAGTGTTCGAAAAGGAAAGCAGCGGGCTTAATCAGCATCCCCCCGCGCACACTGTGTTCAAGAAGAGGGGGTCTCGAAACAGAAGAGTTTGGAACGGGTTCAACGAAGTCCTGCTCCTCCCACCTTCCCATGCCAAGCTCGAAAGTACTCGCAAAGTTTCAACAAAACACCGTCCCCGGATCTCGGTAGTGTCCTAATTGCGTCCATCAGGACACCACCCTGATCTTGTACTGGGGTACTTTCCCGAGAAGTACCCCGGTACCCCTGATCTCCCCTAACTTGATTCACTGCGGCCAATTCCGTCAGAATAAAGGACTTTGCCGGAAAGTGGGAGCTATGAGTGACGCGGTAGACAAACTGGTTGCGCGCGGCGGCCGGGAAGACCTGGAGAACATCGAAACCCGCGAGTGGCTCGAGTCGCTCGACTACGTGATCGAGGAGGGCGGTCCGGACCGGGTGAAACGCCTGCTCCGTCAACTGCAGAATCACGCCCAGCATCGCGGCATCGAAGTTCCCTTTCCGGCCAGCACGCCCAACGTCAATACGATTCCGGCCGAGAAGCAGATCCCCTTTCCCGGCAACCGGGCCGTCGAGCGCCGAATCAAGAGCCTGGTGCGTTGGAACGCCATGGCCATGGTGGTCCGCGCCAACCGGCAGCTGGAGGGCATCGGAGGCCACATCTCGACCTACGCCTCGGCCGCCACGCTCTACGAAGTTGGCTTCAACCACTTTTTCCGAGGCCGCGAGGCAGACGGAGGCGGGGACCAAATCTACTTTCAGGGTCATGCCTCGCCCGGCATCTACGCGCGCGCCTTTTTGGAAGGACGTCTGAGCTTGGAAAAGCTGCAGAATTTCCGGCGTGAACTGGCCCCCGGAGGCGGGCTTTCCTCCTATCCTCACCCTTGGCTGATGCCCGACTTCTGGGAGTTTCCGACAGTCTCAATGGGGCTGGGCCCGCTGATGGCCGTTTATCAAGCCCGCTTCAACCGCTATCTCGAGGACCGAGGGCTCAAAGAAGAGTCGGGGGCCAAGGTCTGGGCCTTTCTGGGAGACGGCGAAACCGACGAGCCGGAAGCCTTGGCCGCCCTGACCCTCGCCGCCCGCGAAGGGCTCGACAATCTGATCTTCGTCGTCAACTGCAATCTGCAGCGTCTGGACGGTCCGGTGCGCGGCAACGCCAGCATCATCAAGGAGCTGGAAGCGGCCTTCCGCGGCGCGGGCTGGAACGTCATCAAAGTGCTGTGGGGCTCGTACTGGGATCCGCTGCTGCAGCGCGATACCAAGGGGCTGCTCAGAAAGCGCATGGAAGAGGCGGTGGACGGCGAGT
>JBFGHF010000112.1:0-8851 GCA_041578355.1 Acidobacteriota bacterium | reverse complement strand
GAGCGCGCGCCAGCGCTCTTCACCCGTCTCCTTGTCAAAGGCAACCACTTGGGCGTCTTCTTGACCGCCTACCACGGCGATCAGCAATCCGGCTTCCACCAGGGGCGCCCCGGAAACGCCCCAGATGGGGATCTTGGTGGCGTAGTCCTCGGGGTAGTTCTTTTCCCAAATCAGTTTTCCGTCGGCGACGTCGTAACAACGAAGGATTCCAGTCGCTCCCACCACGTATACGCGGTTGCCCGAGACGGTGGGAGTGGCTCGCGGGCCGATGGCGTAAGACGCCATCAGCGAGGAGTAGGAAGTCCTCCATTCGCCGGTCCACAGGACTCTACCCGTCTCTTCGTCAAGACAGAGAAGGCGCTCCGTCCCCGAAAGATCTCGCGAGTTCTCATCGGGCCGGTAATCGAGAACGAAGACGCGTCCGTCGGACACCGCCGGACCGGCATAACCCCATCGGACGGGAACCGACCAGTCGAATGACAGGCCCCCGGCTCCGAACTTCTCCAGAATGCCGTCTTCGCTCCAGACTCCGAGCCGCCCTTTCCCCCTCCACTCGGGCCAGTCTTCTCCGTGTAGAGGGACCGCCGTTGCAAGGAAAACCAGGAAGGCAGCTCCAAGAAGGGGGGACGGGCTCTGTCCGTGGCTGGCATTGCCGTATCGCCGCACATCGACCTCCGACTTCGGGCCGATCCACGCACCCGCCGACTCAGCGAGGAGACCGCCGAGTCGGCGGTCTGTCATCTAGGCCCGTAATGGCTATCCCTACTTGTCTACAGGAAAGCGCCGGCTGGTGCAATTGCAGCGATGGAAGCACGGTTGGGCACCCGGCCTGGGAGCCCGAACCGCGCAATCGACCTGACGTCGGCGTAGTCAAGACTTGGCAGGTCGCCTGAGCGTTTTCACCTCTCGGTCGACGACGTTTGCTGGGATTTCTCCGGCTGGTTCTTCTCTGGCTGGGCGGATTTGCCACTCCCAAGACCATCCGACTCTTCACGGCGAAAGCAGAACCACAACGAGCCCCAGACGGTCCACTTCAAGGAAATCGCGGTGATCCGGTAAGTCTGGCCCCACCCCCGACTCCGACGTAGCGCGGCAATCTTGGCCGCAGCCCGCACTTTCCCGGGCGGCCTGGACTGCGGCGCTGCAGTGGCAGCCTGCCGATTCGCCTAGTCGACGTTCTTCGGCAGCTGAGAGAGGATGTAGGCGATGCAGGCGGCCACCTTCTGAGCGTACTCGTAGTTGAGGTTCTCGTCGGGGCCGTGCTGGTTGTTGCCCGGACCGGACACGCCCGTGACGATGAAGGCCAAGCCGGGAAAGAGATTCTCGAGGGTGGTCAGCAGCGGCAGAGTGCCGCCGTCGCCCAAACGCCCGAAAGTTTTTTGGTTGTCGAAGAGGCTCTGCGAGGCCGTGTTGAGGGCATTCGACAGCCAGGGCTTCATCGGTGGCGACACCCATCCCGCTCCCTGGCCAACCGGCGTGTAGGTGACCTTGGCGCCGTAGGGCGGATCGGCTTCGAAAAGAGTCTTGAGCACGTCCTGGAAGGTCTCCAGATAGCCGGGCAGATTGGCCGAGCCGCCCTCTTCGTCGAAGTCGACGATCAGGTTGACCGTCGGGCAGGCATGGCCCTGGTTCTTGAGCGCCATGACGGCGGCGACGGCGAAGAACATCGCAAACCCGTCGTCGCTCGCTCCCCGGGCGTAGAGACGCTTCTTTTCGGCATCGAGATAGGGTGTGAAAGGGCGTTGGTTCTGGCACACGCCGGGCGGCACTGTCCAGTCCTTTGGCGTGACCGCCTGTTTGTCGAGATGGCCGTAGATCAGTACGTTGCCTTTGGCTCCCCCGCTGGCAGGAATATGGACGATCAACACGGGTGTGCCCAGGCAGTCTCCCGTCGTGCATTTGAGCTTGCGTACTGTCACGCCCTTCATGACATCTTTCTGGCAGGGCGTCGTCTCCGTCTTGGAATTCTCGGACAACCCGACGTAAAGTTGGGCTTCCAAGGGGACCTGCCTCATGATCCAGGATTGCGCCAGCGCCAGCGCCTTGCACAGATCCTGATTGGTGGTGGGCCATTCCGATCCATCGTATTTCGGAGTAATGGAACGCAGCGTCAAGTAATAGGGGAAGGGCCGCGATTGCCCGCTGCACCCCGAGGGAGGCCGGTCGCAGGAAGGCTCCGGGGCGCCGCAGAGCAGGCCGTCGGACGGGATGGGACCGGGTCCGAGGATTTGGTCGGTCCAGAAACGCTCGACATGATCTAAGAACATCTTGGCGTCTGGCGAGGCTGCGTTGCCCATGGAGGCTCCTTTTCTGCTTCAGCCTGCGACTTGAGTGTGGAGTTGGGAGGGAGTGTAGCAAAACCGGAGTTGGGAGGAAAACGGAGTCTTGGCTGACACGCGTCTTCCCTTGAGCCCCGGCAGGCCGCGCTGCGTCTCGCAGCACAGCAGAATCGCGAGGCGTCGGAAGCGCCGCGCTGGCACCTGTTGGCCGAAGCCTTGGCGGAGGAGGAAGGCGTTACGCCCGAGACCCCCCGCAGGCGTAGTCGTGCAAGCCATTGCCTTAGAGCGTGATCACCCCATGAAGAAGCCTTTCCGGTGCGAGACTCCGAGGGTTTTTCGGCAGCGGGCGCAGAAGTAGATGTAGCGTTTGCCGAAAGTACCCTTCAGTTCTCGAAACCAGATTTCGGCCAGCGACTCGGAGCAATGGGGGCAGAGGGGCGTTTCTTCGCTTTTCTCTTTGAGAAGGACCATGTTGCATTCCCTCGGGGGTTCAAAACCGGTGGATCCATGGTCGATATAATGGCGCCTCATGCCCATCTTGACCACGGTCGTCGGAAGCTATCCGGTTCCCCACTGGCTCTACGGTGAAACCTCGAAGACCATTCTGCGCGACGCGATCCTAGTCGTTCTCAAAAGCCAGGAGTTGGCGGGGATCGACGTCGTCACCGACGGAGAGTTGAACCGCTTCGACCCGGGGCACCCCGAGACAAACGGCATGATCGACTATTTCGTGGAACGGATGTCGGGGGTCAAAACCCGCTTCTCCATCTTTGATCTGGCCGCCTTTGAGAGCGATGAAACTCTGCGTTTTCACAAAGCCCCGGCGGGAATCGTGGAAAGTGAAATCGGCGAGGGCACACTCAACCTTCCCGCGGATTACGCTTTTACAAAAGCTCTTACCCGTCGCACCCTCAAATTCACCTGCACCGGACCGCACATGCTGGCCAAAACGCTCACCGACCGCCACTATGCAAACCCTGCGAAGCTCGGCATGGCGATCGCCGAGGTGCTGCGGCGGCAGCTCGAGCGGATACCAGCCGATGTCGTCCAGATCGACGAAGCCAACATCAGCGGCCATCCCGAAGACTCCGATTGGGCGGCGGAAACCGTCAACCATGTCCTCGACGGAATTCAGGGCCGGCGGGGCGTCCACATCTGTTTCGGCAACTACGGGGGACAACCGATTCAGCGGGGCCACTGGAAGAACCTGCTGCCCTTCTTGAATCGACTCCGCACCCATCACCTGCTGCTCGAGTTCGCCCGGCGCGGCTATGACGAGTTGTCCTTGTTCAAGGATCTCGACCCGCGGATCGGTCTGGGGCTGGGAGTTGTCGACATCAAAGACAACGAGGTGGAAAGCCCCGATGAAATTGCCTCTCGCATCGAAAACGCCTCCCATGTTCTGGGCGAAGAGCGCATCCATTTCATCAACCCGGACTGCGGATTCTGGATGCTGAACCGCTCCGTTGCGGACAGAAAGATGCACGCCCTGGTGGCGGGCCGGGATCGGTTTTACGGCCGTCAAAAGACAACGTGAGCGGGCCGAAGACTGGCTCTATTCGAGGCGCCGTACGGGCAAGGTCGCCAGTTGATCGTCTCGGGTGAGAAGCGCCAGGGCAGCGAAAAGGTGATCGGCTGAGCCAAAAAGGCTCCCCTCGAATTGTGTCAGGTCGATCCCGGCGAACAACTGAGTCAAAAAGCGGGCCTGATGACCGAAAGGCGGCAGGACGACCTCTTCGACTCCCAGCTCGACTCCCGCCAGGTCGGTCAAGACCAGCCGGACCGTCGACTCCCAGGCCGAGGCGTTGGCCAGGGCGATGCCCGAATTGAGGGCTGCGGGCAGGTCGGTCTGAACCGGAACGGCAAACCGGTTCAAGGGCCGCAACGAAGCGACGCCCGCAAAACCGAAATCGCTGGAAAAGAGGACATGGGATTGCAGGGGACGATCGCTGAAAAGCAAAGCCGCTCCCACCAGGGGCGGCAGCGCTTGACCGGGAGTGGAAAGCGTCACCCCCGCCCCCGCTTCCAGGACGCCGCCGAATTGCGATCCCTCGGCGCCGTCGAGCCTCGTCACCAGCAGATCGCCCGGGTCGGACCGCAACTCGAGGAAGTAGCGGGCCGCCCGGTCCCCGAAGTTCCGAATCAGCACTTGCGAGACGATCTGGGGACTGTCGGCGAACTGGGCCATTGCGTCCAATTGAGAGAGGACGACGAACTGATCCCCCAAGGCGGTGGCGCCCAAACCCTGCCGGGTCGCGCCTCCCGGGATGAGAATGCGCTCTTCGAAGACGGCCGCTCCAATACCGTGGCGGGGCAGGGCCATCGGCTCCAGGCTGAACCAGCTATCGGTCTCCGGATCGTAGACTTCCGTCTCGTCGAAAACACCCGGAATCTCACCGCCGAAGACAAAGAGGAGCCCCCCGACAACCGCAGCGGCAAGCCCGGATCGGGCTGTCGGCATCGGGGCCGCCTGGCGCCAGCTGTCCTGGGCAGGATCGTATATTTCAAGCGTGGCGAGATTGCCTCCCAAGCGCCCGCCCACCACGTAAAGCTCTCCGTTGATGACCCCGGCGGCGTGGTGATCGCGCGGGGTGGGCATGGGGGTCCTCGACTGCCAGCTGTTCTGCTCCGGGTCGTAGACGTTGAGAGCACCGGTATCCCCTCCGAAAGTGGTGCCGCCGACGGCGTAAATGAGTCCGTCGATGACCCCCGCCGCCAGCGCTCCGGAGGCCAAGGGCATGGGACTCCGCTCCAGCCAGACCCCGCCGGCCGGATCGAGTTCGAGAAGTGAATTGGTGGGGGAGAAGCTAAAGCCCAGAAAACCTCCGATCGAGTAGACGCGTCCTCCCACCGCGGCCGCGGCCACATGATGGCGCGAGGACGGCAAATCGGGCCCGGCGCTCCAGCTGTCGGTTGCGACGTCGTAGATCTGCACCGATGCGGTCGCCCCGCCCGGCACCAGGCCGCCCAGCACGTAAACGTCCTGGTCCAGTATGGTGACGCCGACCTCTTGGCGCGCCGAGGGGAGCGGCGCAATCTGTTCCCACACGCCTCGGACCGATCCGGCCTGCAGCGGGTTGGTCGCCAGCAGGGTGAGAAGCAAGAAAGTCGAGCAACGAATCATCACGACAATTGACGCCCGGACTTGGAAGCAGGTTCAAAAGCAAGTCGCCCCGAGAGGCCGTCATCCAGAATCCTATTCCTATTTCGTGGTCGTTGTCGATCCGAGGGGACTGCTTGAGCGGGTGGCCTGCTGGCTCTAGGAGGCGACTGCGAAACAGCGGAGGCCCGCCGGTCGTCGCGCAACACAGCTTCATCAAGAAGAGTCGGCGACCGACTCCAGGAATTCGCGGAAGCGGCCCAGGATGCGGGGATTGCTTCGCTCGTCGTTGTGCCTTCCGCCTTCCAACAGGAGGAATTCCTTGGGGTGTGGCGCTTGCTCGAAGACCCTCCTGCCCTGTTGCAGCGGGATGGTCTCGTCCCATTCTCCGTGGATCACCATCACTGGGCATGTCACCCGGCGAATCGACTCCAGGTTGTTCAGCTCGAATGAGCTCAAGTAGCCGATGCCCGGCAGGGGCAGGACGCGACTCGCCATATCCTTGGCACTCGTCAGCGGCGAGTCGAGAATCAGGCCCGCGGCGGGTCGTTGACCTGCCGCCCGCGTGGCCGGAACCGTCCCCAAGCTTCTCCCATAGATGACGACGGGCTGCCCGCCCAATCGGACTGCCTGATCGAAGGCGGCCACTGTGTCTTGAACAATCCCCTCTTCCGAGGGCCGCCCTTGGCTGCGGCCGTAACCCCGGTAATCGAAGAGCAGAACGGAGAATCCCAACTCTCGGCGCCAGAGCGACGCGGTGGGAAGGCGGTGGGAGAGATTGCCTGCGTTCCCATGGCAGTAGAGAATCACTCCGCGGGGCGATTCGGCGGGCAGCCACACCGCCGAGAGCGAGAGTCCGTCGCCGGACGGAAAAAGCAGTTCCTCGGCGGGCGCGAATCGGTCCGCCTGAAAATCCCATCGCTGAGTTGGAAAGAAGACCATCCGCGACTCGAGCAGCCGAACCAGCAGCCACAACGCCAGGACGATCGTGAGAAAGAATAGAAGCGTCTTGCCTGCCGCCATCGCTTCACAGGATACCTGGAGCCGCCTTCGGTCCGCCGGGGTGGAACCGGGAAACGGGCAGCTCAGCGTTCTGTCAAAATCAACCGATTGCCGTCGATCTCGTAGCTTTGCAGGTCGGGAACGGGGGGTGGGGCGGCGGGCATGAACTCCAGCAATCGCTCCAGCTGCTTCTTCAAGCTGGCCCTATCAACCCCCTCGACACCCAACTCCCGAAGAGCCTCCTTCAGGTCGGATGCGTCGTCCAGATGGACCAGGATCTGGCTCTTTTGAGCTGAGACCCAGTTTCTCCAGTAGGTTTCGAAGGCCCCTCGGGCGAAGTCGGAAAGAGCAGACTCGGGGTATCCAAGCCAGTCCGAGACGGTGGGCGCCAAGTCGAGGAGTGTGGGATGGGACGTCCCGTCTGTGGGGCGCAGCCCGACCCGGCCATCCGCCATCTCAACCGTTTCGTAATCTTTGCGGACCAGCAGCAGACCCCGCTGCAGACCGGGTCCAGAGGCGATCATGACGGTGAGTTTCTCCTCCCGGTGGACACCGCCGTGGCCTGCCGCATTGCCTCCGAAGTTCCAATCTTCGCTATGCGTCAGTGTCAAATCACCGATCGCCGGATTGCTCGAGTGGAGATAAGCGCCCATTCCCGCCACAACGTTGTGATAACGGCTTTTCCGCTCCAGGCACCAGTCGTTCCACTCTCGGAATGTCTTCCACACCTCCTCTCGGCCCTGGACCGGATCCAGGTAATCGAGAGGATCACCGGGGCTGTTCTCGTCCAGCCGGTAACCAAAAAGCAGCCTCCCCGTTTTCCGGTCGGGCCGCACCCTGATCCAGCCCCGGTTGCTGGATCGATCCATGACCAGGACCTCCGTTTCGCGGGGCACGGGCCGGGTCGCGGAAAACTCGTGGTTGTTCTTGCGGGCGAAGATCAACCCGACTCCCGGATTGGCTTTCAGAACATCGATCAGCTTCGCCTGGGACGGTCCTCGGTATGCGAGAATCTCCTGCAGAGAGGGTCTTGACTTCCAATCGATGACCCGGGTTCCCTTCCCGGTTGAGGCGACCGAGGGCAGGATCAACTCGGCGTTGTTGCGGGCTCCACCCCCGTACACCAGGCGGACGTGGTCCCGAAAGAACTTCTCGACGGCCTCCTGTTCGGCGGCTTGATACTCGGGGACCGCTTTCAGGTAGAGGCCAGCCAGTAGCGTCACGAACCGGTCTCTGTATTTCTCCGTCTCCCGCTCCAAGCGGGCTTCCAGAAGGAACCTCTTGAGGAAGAAGAGCCACCAGTATTTCTCACTCAGCTCGGTCTTCAAGATCTCTTGCAGCTGATCGAAAAACTCGTGACTCCATCGATTCGCCTCCGCGACTTTGGCGCGCAGGCGGCGGTCTTGCCAGTATCTCAGGCGATGGGGCTCTCTCAGATGGATCGGCAGACGCTGGAAATCCACCCCGTAGCGCCGCGAGGGGGGCGGAGGCCCCTCGAGTTCGGCTTCAACATCGGGGGTCACCAGGCCCAATCCCTGGTTGAGGGACTCGAGGAAAGAGCGATCCTGCGACTCGCGATGACGTTCGGGAGGGCTGGATTCCTCAGCCTCGGACATCATGCGGCGCGTATCGACCATCCCGTGATCCCCGAAGAAGAAAAATAAAGTGTTCTCGAAAAGCGAGCCCTCCTCTTGTTGAGCTTCGATATAGCTGACGATTCCGTTTCCCCAATGTCGGTCGAACTCGTGAGCAGCTCCCGCGTCACGCAGGCGGACGCTGCGCAACATGTCGATCAGACGGCCCAATTGCAGGTCGATGAATATCATGGCCAAGGCGTACTTGGGCTGGGCCATGCGCGCTGTTTCAGTGGAGCCCGACCACACTTCCAATTCGGGAAGCCTGATGCAGAATCGCTCCAGGCGTCCGCCCCTCCAGCGCAGGCGGCGGAAGACGCCCGCCTTTCGGTTCAATTCCAGAATCCACCCTCCTCGGGCAGAATCCTCTTCCAGCAACTGGAACACCTTTTCCACCGTGGAGTCTTCGGCTTGGCGCTCGAAACAGGAGGTCGGGTGGCCTTCCTCCTGCCGAGCGGTCGCCTCGTCAGTCACCCCCAAGTAGTGTCCGAACTCATCGGCGGGCGCTAGCAGCGAAGTGGACAAAACGGGCAGTCTCATGTCCCGGGCGACCATCCGCTCGAAAACTCCCAGAACCGCGCTCATGCTCTCGTCGGCCTGCCGATAATAGGTGTGTTGCGAAACCGCCTCCAACGCCGTTCGATAACTGCGGGCGTAGTTCTCGAAGGGCACCCCCCTGCGGTGAAGGTTGAATCCCGCGATGATGGACCTTCCGTCGTCGGCCAAAAGATCGAAAAGTGTGGGACGAGCCGGAAACTGCAGGCCCAGGGCGAAGTTCATGATTCCCAACGGATCCATCCAGTAATTGTGGAACCGGAGTTCGTCCCGGCTGAACT
>JBFGHF010000111.1:0-8907 GCA_041578355.1 Acidobacteriota bacterium | reverse complement strand
GCCGAGCTCGAGGCGACGACTTTGAAGGATTCCCGTAAGCGAAGAGATTCGTCCTTGATCCGGTCGGTGACTTCGATCTGAAGGTCGTAGTCCCCGGGAGAGAGCGAGGCGAGCGAGAGCTGCTTGACGAGGACCACGCGAAGGCCCGAGGCGAGTTGCACGGACTCACCGCTGGTCTCGCTCGACTCGAAAAGCGTGGCGCCGTCGGAACCGAGGATTCGATAGGTGACGCTGAGGGCGGGATTGAGAGTGGTTTGGTCGATGCCGGTATTGTAAATCTGAAGGTACACGTTGAAAGGCCCGTCGGCGAGGAAGGTCTTGCTCAGACTGGGGCGCACCCAGACGTCGCCCAGTACGAACATCCGGTCCTCTTTGGGCACTTCCGACAGCTGCCGCAGAAAATCGGACAAGATGACGCTGCTGGCGGACAGCTCTTCCTCCCCGTAGCGCGGGGGGACGATGGCCTGGCGGATGACTCCGACGTGCGAGCTGTTGAGATCTTTGACCACCAAGTCGAGCTTGTAGCGTCCCCGATTCTCCAGAAAGAGGATTTTCTGGTAGAGCGAGCGGCCCGAGAAGCCGGCGTCCGTCGACAGGGTGGCGATCATCTCGTCCTCGAACTCGCTGACGATCCGATTGCTGAGACTGGAAACGATCCCGTAAACCGCCACCTTGGCCATCCGACCGCCCTGGGTCTCGGCGAAGGTCAGGTCCTTGTTCTGCAGCTCTATGGTCAACGGCACCAGAATCTGCTGTTCGTTGAGCCGGAAATAGTCTTTGCGCAACTCGTAGGGGAGGTTGTCGAACGTGATATCGACATCGACGAGGCCTTTGAGGTCTTTGTAGCGCAGTTCGGTGGGGCGTTGGACTCGGCTGTAGACCTCGTAGCGCTCGAACGCCGAATCGCGGGCGCGCATGACCTGGAAGGGATAATTGCGATTGCCGGGCGAGAAATAGGGGCGGTCTTGCTTGCTGGCCAGCCCCATGCTTTCGGCAGTCGTCAATCCGGCGCCGGGCACGTGAAGCAGGGCGTCCTTCTCCTCGGGCTGCAAAGCCAACCGGTACTCTCCGCTCATCGTGCGATCGACGAACTCCAGAACCACGTCGTTTCCAATTCCTTCGATGTAGCGGTAACGCCAGACCTCGAAGGGGTAGGTGGAAGTGGAACCGCCACCCTCGTGCATGGGCCGTTGATAATTGCCGCCGGTGGGATGGCTCTCGATTTCAGCCGGAGGCCCGTGAACGATGTAGATTCGGCCTCGGTCGCTCATCCAGCCCGGCAGTCCGCTGCTGAAGCGCTCGTTGGTGTAGGCGATGCGGCGGTAATGCTCTTCCTTGAAATCGTTTCCAGCCGTCAAGGGATCCGGGTCCCGGCGGAACCAGAACTGCTCGATGAACTGCTCTTTTTCCTCGGCCGTGGAGAGTTTGAGGAAGACGCTCCGCTCTTCGGGCGTGATGATGTAGAGAACATCCTCCTCCAGCCATTTCTTGAAGTAGTCCTGCTTTTCCTCCTGGCGTTTCTGGGCCGCCGGATAGGCGGGAACCGCCAGCAGACAGAAAGTCAGGATCCACAGGATCGAGTTGATTGCGCGCGAAGGCGATACGCACGTTGGCATCATCGTCGCCATCTATTATAAACCAGGAGGCGCGGAGAAACGGACCTCTTGGAGCGCTTTTCGGTTTCGCCGCCGACTGGACGCGAGGGGGCTTGCAAGGGACTGTCCCGGAAGACTCGCCTCGAATTTTGTGAACTGGATCGTTCTTCAACATGCCGATTTCCAAGCTGGACCTGCTCAAGTGGAGCGCCCTGATCGCAGTCCTCATCGGCGCGACGGTCTGCCTGCCCGGTCGGGAACCTGTCCGGGTTTTGCTGGAAGGCGACATGGGCGCCTTGCTCGAGGACGCCGGACGCAGGTTCGAACGACATCATCCTTCGCTCTCCATCCAGCTCGTCGCTTGGGAGAAAGACCAGGCCGGTTCAAGCGCGGCGTCCGACTTGGCCGCCACGCCCGATCTTCCCCGCTTGGAATCGCTGCTTCGCCGGACAGGCTTGGACCGCTATGTGATCTTTCTGGGCGACCAGTTGGTCCTGGCCTGCCGCAAGGGGATTCTGAAGGATGCGGGCAACGACTGGCCCGACCAGGTGTTGACTCACTCCTACGGAAGCCCCGATCCGAGCCTCGATCCCGTCGGCGTCCATGTCCGTCTGGCCTGGAAGCTGGCGGAGGACCACTACGGTCGGCCCGGGCTTTATCGGAGCCTGCTCTCGAGGCAATCGGCGTCCGCCGGTCTGACCGCGGAATCCCTGGCTCGGGAATTGTCGACGGGGCGCCTCGATCTGGCCTTCCTCTACGCCTCGACCGCTCATCGGCTCAATCTCGAGGTCCTTCCGCTGCCTCCGGAAGTGTCGCTCGCCGAGGACGCCTATCGAGATTTTTACCATCGGGCTTTCCTGAACAGGGATGGCGAGGAGGGTGAGAGGATCGGTGCGCCGATCCGCTATGGACTGGCCCTGCTGCAACCTTCCAAACCCGGCGCCCGGGAATTCCACGATTTTCTACTCACCAGCGAATCTCGCGAAGTATTCCGGGCCCTGGGCTACCGTACCGTGAGTCTGCAGGAGGTGGTTGTCCGTGATCGCTGAAGGAAGCGCCCCAGCGCTAGTTCGACAGATCGACAGTTTGCGTCGGGGCTGAATCATTCCGTACAATAAAGCGTCACAATAATCGAGGTATCTTATGATTACGCTGACCGATCGGGCCGTCGAGAAAGTCAAGGAATTCATCACCCAGCAGGAACAGGCTTATTCGGGGGTCCGGCTGGCCGTCGTCGCCGGCGGCTGTTCCGGCTTTGAATACCGGATGAAACTCGAGACCAGCCGGCAAGACGACGATCAAATCATCGAGCAGGACGGGGTTCAAGTCTTCGTCGATCCCCAAAGCTTGCTCTACCTGGAAGGGACGGAAGTCGACTTCGTCGAGTCGATTCAAGGGTCGGGCTTCTCCTTCAGGAATCCCAACAGCACCGGCAGCTGCGGTTGCGGCGAGTCCTTCCACGTCTGATCGTACTCTTTTCGTTCGAGCCGACCTTCAAACCTGCTTCAGCCTGAGGACTTTCCGATGACCCCCGAAGCCTCTTCATCCAGTTCCGCTTGGCTTGTCTTCGCCCTGATGACCGTCGCCAGTTGGGGGCTCTACGGAGTCTTTCTTCACAGCGGGCAAGGGTCGATGGCAGACCCCGAGCAGGGACGCTACAAGGCTTTTCTTTTCGTGGGTCTCGCCTATTTCGTTACGGCCGTGATGGCTCCGGCCTTGGTTTTGATGCGCAACGGGGCGAGTTGGACGTTCCCGGCCAAGGGAATGGCTTGGTCGTTCCTGGCCGGGACGGTCGGCGCAGTCGGCGCCTTTTGCGTCCTGCTGGCCTTCGGCGCCAAGGGAAGTCCCAGCGTCGTCATGTCGATCGTCTTCGCCGGCGCGCCCATCGTCAACGCGGTCGTGGCCCTGCTCTGGCATCCCCCCGCGGGAGGGCTCTCCGCGATCCGCTGGCCCTTCTTCGCGGGCATCCTGCTGGCTGCCCTGGGGGGTTGCCTGGTGACCCTCTACAAACCCCCGCCGACCCCGGCGCCCTCCGCCGCCATCGAGGCGCCCGGCTCCGCGGCGACCGGAAACCCCGACAAATAAACCTCAAGCGATTCCTCGCCGCACTTTCTTTCGGAGATCGAACCTCGCCCGTCAGGATCCATCTGCAAGGGCAGGACCTCAGCTTGGCGTTCGACTCGTCAGGGGTTGAGAACGAGTCGGGATTCGATGTTTCCGGCCAGGTCTCGGGGCAGCCACCAGGTGGGCTTCAGCTTGCGGGGGCTGAAGAGCTTTTCGGCTTGATCGGTGTAATGGGGCGAATCGGGGCGGTCGCTCTGGCCGATGGGAGCCGCCGTCCAACTCTGAACGGGATCCGAGAGCAGGACCACCTGGGTGATGGTCTGGCCCCACCCGCCGCGCATGTTGCCGTCGGGGAGCGGAGATCCAAAGCCGACGTTGCGCAGCGTGGTGGTCCCGAAGAGGTGGCTGCCCCCGCCGCCGACAGGCCAGGATCGCTCGCCCCTTCCCACCCGGAACAGGTCGCCGTAGGTCGCCTGGGGGCCCAGCTCCGCCGCCAGGCGCCGCAAGGCGCGCGGGAATGCCGCCAGCGCCTCCCGGTAACGCTCCGTGCTGCCGGCCCGACCGCCTCCGAAGGGGGCCATCAAGTCGTCGATCTCCCGCACCAGAGCCCGGGTTTGGTGCTCTCCCAGATCTTCGTAGATCTGACGTCGCCAGAAGTAGTACTTGAGGGCCGCGGTCGAATCACGGCGCAGCTCCCCGTTCCAGTTCAACAGTTCGGCGAGCGCCGCCTGATAGCCGGGTTCCCCGCGGTGCGCGTCGCCATGGATCCGGTCCGCCTCCATGAGCAGGAAGAGCCAGCGGTCGACGCTGTAGGGTTGCACGTCGAGGATGATGGCTTTTGCCTCGTCGACCAAGATGGACGTGTCGCGTTCCAGCAGTTCCACAGCCCGCGAGCCCCGCAGGTTCGACCATCCGTTCAGCTCTCCGTGGCTTCGGTCGCTGAAGATGTAGTCGGCGTAGTTGTCGGGGGTGAGAGGACTCTCCGCCAGCATGACGTCGGGCGGGATGTTGCAGTTCTGCATGTAGCCCTGCTCGGGGTTGAGGAGCTGCACCAGGTCCTCGGCCGGATGCATCTCCGTCCAGACGTTGGCCGAATCGGATCCGTCGACCGGCCGCGACCAGTCGAGGCCCCTCCTGCGCCGCGGGACCCGGCCCGTGCGCTGGTAGTAGATGTTCCCCGAGGTGTCGGCGACCATCACGTTCTGGGGAAAGACCTGAAGTCCGGAGAGGGCCTCGACGGCGCCCCGATAGTCGGTTGCCTGAGCGAGCCGATACCAGAACTCGATTGCCTCCACTTCCTGAGCGTAGGAAGTCCGCAGCACGTAGGCCTGACCGTTCTTGACGGCCACGACCGGCCCGAGGTGGCTGACGAGAAGAGTCGTTCGCCGCGCCTGTGGCTCGTCTCGGACCTCGATTTCGATCGGCCGCGACTCGAACGGTCGCCACTCACCCTCGAACCGGTATCGAGGCGGGGTTCCGGGACGCATGGGCAGCCGAAAAACGTCGGCGGTGTCAGGCCCGCCGGTGGTCATGGCCCAGGCTAGGTGCTGGTTGTGCCCCAAACCGATCGAAGGCTGGCCCGGCAAGGTGAAGCCGCTTCCTTGAATCGGACCGGCGTGGATTCGGAACTCCCAGAATCGGGAGGCGCCCCACCAGGAGAGGTGAGGGTCGATGGCCAGGATCGGAACTCCGTGGGCGCTGCGGCCGGGCCCGACGGCGAACTGATTGCTTCCCTTCGCTTCCGGCTCCGTTCCGGGCCGAATTCCGGCGCGTCCCAGGTCGGCGAACCCATCGTCGATCGACCAGGAATTGAGGAAGTAGCGCCCGAAAGCGATCACCATGAATTCGTCCACCTGCCGTTCACCCCACCAGGCCGGCAAGTCGGCCGGATTGGCCCCGTAGAAGGCGTTGATCCCCGCCGCGTAGGCTTGCAGACAAGAACGCACCGGGCCGTCGATCCGTCCCACGTTCTCTCGGGCCACTCCATAATTGTCCCAGGTGCGGGCGAGCAGATCCGATTGATAGCCCCTTTCACCCTCGACGCGCGCCACTTCTCCCATGCCGCGCAGAAAATTCTTGAGCAGTTCCTCGGGACGATCCGCGGCTTGCGCCCAACCCATCGCGTAGCATCCCGAATCCGCGTCGGGCGCATAGATGTGCGGGATCCCCCAGGTATCGCGGTAGATGACGGTTTTGCCCGCGTCGTCACCGCTACCCGGCAGAACCGCATCGCCCGGACCGCCCACTCCCGAGCAAGCGGTCGCGATCAGGAGTCCCAGAGTGGCCGTCCACTTGGCCGCATTGACCTGAAATGTGGATTTTCTTACACAATCAGTGGGTGAAGGATGCCACAATCGATCCATCTCCGATTTCCTCAAACCTTGTATTTTCAACACTTCCGCCCCGTCGGCGGTTCAGGAACGCAACTTGCTTTGTAATCCCCCCGAGAGGGGACCACTTCCCGATTGACTCGACAGAGTCTCGGGTTCCAAGCCGTCCGCGATTGGTCGGCAAGCTTCATCCACCGTGGTTTGCAGGCAGGGGTGCCGGTGGCCCAGCCTCCGTGGTGGGTCTCGGAGAGGGCTGCAGAGAGGGTGGCATCCGCCCGGCGGTCGGGTTTCTGCTTGCCAGCTCGGTAGGAAGGAGAAGTCGCATCTTTCGCGGACGGTGGTTCCCGCCTCATCGGGAAGGCCTCATCCGCACGCGGTCCAGCGCGATTCTTCCGTCGCTGATCACCACAAGCACATCCTGCAGTGCGACCAGGTCTGCCAGCGGGTCGTCGGAAACGGCGATCAAATCGGCTTCCATTCCGGGAGCGATCTTCCCCGTCCGCGCCTCGATGCCGAGAAGCTCCGCGCCCCGCATCGTCGCCGCAAGAATCGCCTCGGCCGGGGTCAGCCCGCAATTCCGCAGAGCCTCGATGTCGTGCTGGATGCGGATGACACTGTTGGGGCCGTAGCCGGTATCGGTGGAGGCGACGATGCCCACGTCGAGCTCCCGGGCCTGCCGGACGGTCTTGCAAAGACGAGGATACATGTGGCGGCCGCGGACCTTGAGCACCGGGCTGTCGTAGTCGCCTCCGGGCTCGATCAAATCGGTGACGATGGCCAGCGTGGGCACCAGAAACGTCCCCTTCTGACTCATCAACCGCAAGGTCTCCTCGCTCAGGTAAGTTCCGTGCTCGATACTGCGGACCCCGGCTAGGACCGCCGCTCGGGCGCCCCCGTCCCCATGGGCGTGGGCGGCGACCGGCACGGATTTCGCCACCGCCGCATGGACGATGCCGTAAACTTCCTCCTCTGACATGATCTGGCGGCGGGGATCGGTCTCGGGCAAGCCCGCCCGGTCGGTGGCGACGACCTTGATGAAGTCGACTTTTCTGCTCAGATTGGCCCCCGCCACGCGCCGGAAGGCAAGGGCGCCCGAGACGCCGCCGATCAAATCGCCCAGCTCGGGAACGTCGATGAAGAAACTCTCCGCCAAAGCCGGACGGACGTGGTAACCCGCCGCGAACAGTTCGGGTCCTTCGATCGCCCCCGAAGCGATCAGCTCGCGCAGGCCCACGTCGGCGTAGTTCGACGTCCCCATGCTGCGCGCCGTCGTCACCCCCGAATGCAAAGCGCGCTTGGCCGCCTCGAAATTCGAGAAGTGCACGTGAGCGTCGATGAAGCCCGGCAACAGGTAAAGACCGGAGAGATCGAAGACTTCGCGTTCATCGCTCGACAGGCTGCCCGGCGCCCCGACGGCGGCGATCAGCCCATCCTGGACGAGCACGTCGGCCGTCCGGGCGGAAGCCCCCTGGACATCGACGACAGTGGCCCCGCGCAAGAGAAGGTCCTGGGCGGCAAACCCGGAAGGGGCGGCGAGGAGAAGCAAGCAGCAGACACAACAGATTCTGAAAAGCATGAGCGCGATTCTAGGTCCGCAGCCCCCTTACCGCAAACGGGGTTACCTGCTGGATCTCCGGTGAATGTCAACGCTCGAAGCGTCAGAATCCCGGCCATCAGAGGAAAAACGAACAACTCGAGGTCTTCCTTCTCGGCTCTCTGTGAAGCGCTTGAAACTCTCTGGCGGTCGGAACCCGATTCCGTTGGGTCGAGTTGTCCGCAGACCCACAAGGCGAAGCACTGTCGGAGCATCAGATCTCACGCTGGAGGGTCCTGATCATCGGATCTTTCGATCCCGAGCTTTCGTCGAATGGGGCGGTAACTTCCGCCTGCTGAGAACCTGGTCAGTAATCCGCTCCTGCGTCTTTGGGCCGTCAACTTGACAATGCCCCGGCGGACGTTCCCGCCTGGACAACCGCTTCGACTCGTGCGGCGTCGAGCGTTTCTTCTTCCAGCAGGGCGTCTGCCAAACGGACCAGCGTTTCTGATTGAGCTTTCAGGATGCGGGTGGCCCGCTGGTACCCTTCCTGCACAATCCTCCTGACCTCCCGATCGATCTTCACAACGGTCTCTTGACCGTGTTGCCGCCGACGAGTGACTTGCCGAGCCAGAAAAACGGGTTCTTCGTTTTGACCTAAACTTAGCGGGCCCAGCACCTCGCTCATGCCCCATTCGCGCACCATCTTGAGCGCCAGTTCCCGAACTCGCGCCAGATCATCGGAAGCGCCCGTTGTGACGTTTCCTGAGAGAATCTCTTCGGCACACCTGCCCGCCAGAAGGATTGCAATCGAGGTCTCGACATACTCCTTCGTGTGATTGTGGAGATCTTCTCGCGGCAACTGCACGGTCCTTCCGAGAGCACGGCCCCGAGGGATAATGGTGACCTTGTGAAGGGGGTCTGCTTCGGGCAGCGTGCAGGCCGCCAGCGCGCGCCCGGCTTCGTAATAGGCTCTGTTCAGCTTATCGCTTTCGGCGATGACCAGCGATCTGCGCTCTTTGCCCATCAAGATGCGGTCCCTGGATTCGTCCAGATCGACCATCGTCACTGCTTCTCGGTCGTGACTGGCGGCATGGAGAGCCGCTTCATTGCTCAAGTTGGCCAGTTGGGCGCCGGAGAATCCGGAGGTGCCCCGTGCTAGAAGGGGAAGGTCAACGTCCTCCGACAAGGGGATACGACGCGTGTGCACTCTCAAGATGCCCTCGCGCCCCTGGAGGTCCGGCAGCGGGACGACCACCTGGCGGTCAAAGCGCCCCGGACGCAGCAGGGCCGGATCCAAGACGTCGGGACGATTCGTCGCGGCAATCAGGATGACCCCCTCGTTGGATTCGAAGCCGTCCATTTCCGACAACAACTGGTTGAG